>JAADIN010000166.1 GCA_013151315.1 Planctomycetota bacterium
GCGCGCTGCTGGTAGGCGACTCGGTTCGCGGTAGCCTGCGCGATCTGGCGCTCGAGCGACTCGGCCGCATCGACAGCGTACTCGTCGCCGAGCAGCCCTTCCGAGCTGCCTTGGCCGAGGAGCTTGATCTGGGCGAATCCTTCGAGGGAGTCGCCCCGCTACTGATGGCCTCGGGCAGCTTGTCGTCGGCCGGTCGCCGCGCTACCCAACTCACGGTCCTTGGCTACGAAGACTCTTTCTGGAAGTTCAACGAGGCGCCCCCCCCTGCCCCGCTGACCGGAAACCAATGTGCCATTAGCCAAGCGATCGCCGACGAGCTTCACGTTGCCCCAGGCGACACCGTACTGCTGCGACTCCCTCTGCCGGGCAGCTCGCCGGCGGATAGCACGCTCGGCGAGAAGACCGAAGCCATCACTTCGCGACGGCTGCAAGTTGCCGCAGTCCTGCCCAACGAGGGCCTTGCTCGGTTCAGCCTTCGACCGAGCCAACAACTGCCGCGCAACGTTTTCGTTCCCTTGGCAACTTTGCAGAAAACGCTCGACCTGAAAGACCGGGTCAATCTCCTGGCCATTGGCGGCAAGCAGGCGGAGACTCCCGTCGCCGAGGCCGATTTCGAGGCCTTGCAGCAAAACCTCGCTCCCTCGCTCGAAGATTTTAATGTTCACGTCGATCAACCGCCCGGTTTTGCGTACTTGCGAATCACGACCCAACGATTGGTCTTGCCGCCGGCGTTGGTCAAAGCGGTAAAGCACGCGGCCAATGCTCAGCCGGCCATTACGTATTTGGCCAACACGATTGCTCGGGGCGACCGAAAAATTCCTTATTCGACGATCACCGGCATCGATTCCCTCGCCGGTATCGGACCTCTTCTCGACGACCAAGGTAAACCAATCGTCTTGGCCGACGACGAGATTGCGCTCAACGACTGGGCGGCCGACGATCTGCGGGCCAAGGTGGGCGATCTCATCACGATCACTTACTACGAGCCCGAAACGACCCATGGCACGTTGAAGGAAGGCCGACCGCTCGAGCTGCGACTCCGGGCAATCCTCCCGTTGCTCGACGACAAGGGTAAAAACACCCTGGCGAGTGATCCCCACCTCACGCCCGACCTGCCTGGCGTGACCGACCAAAGCTCGATCGACGATTGGAATCTTCCTTTCGAGTTGATCGAAAAAGTTCGCTCGGTGGACGAAGATTATTGGGATCAGCATTCGACGACTCCCAAAGCGTTCATTTCGTATCGCCTTGCAGACCGACTCTGGCAAACCCGTTGGGGCACCGACAGTGTACTGCGTATCGCCACCGCAACCGGCGCGACCGCAGACGACCTGCGCCAGCAAGTTCGCCCTGACCCGGCCGAAATGGGGCTTACTTTGCTCTCGGTCAAACGGCAAGGACTACTCGCCGCTCGTGGTACGACGGCCTTCGAAGGGCTTTTTTTAGGATTCAGTTTCTTTCTCATGGCTTCGGCGGTGATGCTCATCGCGCTGCTGGTGAAACTGGGCATTGAATCTCGATGTTCTGAAGTGGGTCTGCTTTCGGCCGTCGGTTGGGAGGTTCGCAAACTGCTCCGACTTCTCCTCGGCGAAGCAGTAGGGGTGGTTTTCGTTGGCACGCTGCTGGGCGTTGTTGGCGGTATCGTTTATGCGCGCTTGATGATCCATGGCCTCACCACCTGGTGGGTTGCGGCGACCGTGACGCCGTTTCTCTCGCTGCACATTACCAATTCGAGCCTCGCCCTGGGTGCTACAATCGGCTTGCTCGTCGCGTTGGTTACGGTTTGGGCGGCACTGCGCAAACTCATTCAACTGCCCGCCCGGCAACTGCTGAGCGGCGACTGCACCGACTCCTCCGATCTCCCAGGCACTTTCATTCGTAGTCAACGTCGTTGGCTACCCATTGGACTCCTTGCCGTAGCCACAACGCTTGCGGTTTTTGCACTGCGTTTCCAAGGCGAAGCCCAAGCAGGCGCCTTCTTCGGCAGCGGAGCCCTCGTCCTCGCAGGCCTCCTAATCGGCCTCCGCCAAAAGCTTCGGCGAAGCTCGGCGGCTTTGCCACGCAGTCTTTCTCTCGCGGGGCTCGCCGCACGCAACGCTCGACGCAACCCTGGGCGAACCCTGCTCTCGGTCGGGCTCGCCGCGATGGCCAGTTTTCTGATTGTCGCGCTGAGCGCCTTCCGCCTTGCTCCCAGCGAACAAGGTACCGGCGGCTTCGAGTTGATCGCCACTTCCGACCTGCCCATTCATCTCGATCTTGGTTCGGTCGCCGGTCGCGAAGAGCTCGGCTTCAGTGATCGCGATAACGGCCAACTTGCCGGCATCGAGGTCTACGGATTCCGAGTCCATAAGGGCGAAGACGCCAGTTGCCTGAATCTCTACCAAACGTCGCAGCCTCAATTGATTGGCGTTCCTTCGTCTTTTTACAACCAAAGCAAGTTCGGCTGGTCGGAAACCTCGCGCGAGAGGCCGGGCGATCCTTGGCAGCTTCTCGACCTTCCGCTCGGGGCCGACAAAAACGGCCGCCCGATCGTGCCAGTCGTGCTCGACAAAAACATGGCCGTCTACAGCCTCCACCTTGCAGGCCTTGGTGCCCGATTCGCGATTCAAGATGCCACGAATCAACCCGTCACGCTCCAGGTGGTTGGCCTCCTCTCGGGCAGCGTACTGCAAGGAAACGTCTTGATGAGCGAAGCCCATCTGTTGCGGCTCTTTCCCGAAACGGCAGGACAGCAGCTTTTTTTGCTTCGTGCTAATCTCGACAGGCTCAGCCCCAATGAGCTTTCGGCTCTCTTGGAATCGCAGCTCGAAGACTACGGCTACGATGCCGTGCTTACGACCCAACGCTTGGCCGATTTTCTTGCGGTGCAAAACACTTATCTCTCGACCTTCCAGTCGCTCGGTGCTTGGATTGCTGTTGGGCACCTTCGGTTTGGCCGTGGCCCAGTTGCGAAGCGTACTCCAACGGCGAGGCGAACTCGCCCTGCTACGCAGCACTGGTTTCCCGCGCCGCCGACTGGCCCAGATGGTCCTCGGCGAAAATATGGTCCTCCTGTTTGGCGGGCTAGGCATCGGCTGTGTCGCCGCATTGGTTGCGGTATTGCCACACGGGATCCTCCAATCGGCCAACACCCCCTGGGCCACCCTCGCTTTTTTGCTATTCATCATTACGCTGGCCGGCCTCGTTGCCGGTTGGCTAGCCGTCCGAACCGCCCTGGCCGCCCCCCTTCTCCCGGCCCTCCGCGGCGAGTAAAAAGATGGGAGATGCAGGCGAACTGCAAAGTCATAAAAACCGCCAAGTTCGCCAAGAGCGCCAAAGAATGAAATGGAAGAAAAATCGAGAACAGGGCTATTTTGATACCTGTCTCTCTTCTGTCCCTTGGCGCTCTTGGCGTCCTTGGCGGTTCAAATAAATCGACTTTGCAATTCTCCTGATGGGAGATGGGGGATGTTTGATTGTTGATGTCTGAAAAGGGCATCATGTTCAACAAACCTTGTCCATCCCACATGTTTTCACATCAACAATCAAACATCTCACATCAAAATTTACATCCCATGCGAAGCCTCCTATTCATTATCCTCTCGTTCGCCATCACGATCCTCGCTTGGGGCGTCTACGGTCCCGTGCTGCATTGGGGGCAACACGAAATGTCGACGATTGGCCGCTTTGCCCGAATGCGTCCGTTTGTCTGCGTTGGCATGGCTTATTTCGCCATCGGCGTGATCGTTCCGGCGGCGGTGTTGGTGCTCAAGGGCGAATCGGGGCAATGGACCTTCAAAGGAATCGTCTACAGTTTGGCCGGCGGCACGTTGGGGGCAATCGGCGCGCTGGGCATCATCATGGCTTTTACGTTTGGTGGGAAACCGGTTTTTGTCATGCCGTTGGTTTTTGGCGGCGCGCCGGTCGTCAATTCGTTTTTGACGATTTACATGGCCAAACGGAAAGATATTGGTCCGATCTTTCTTGCAGGATTGGTGATGGTCGTGCTGGGGGCGGTGACGGTACTTATTAACCAACCCAGTTCTAAGACGGCGGAGACGCAAGCAGAGGAGGTTGAGACTCACAAGGAAGCTTCGGTAGAGGCCGAGCCCGACTCGCAACCGGTGCGAGATTTTCTGTTTCAAATTGCTTCGATTGCTACGGTGGTCGTTTGCTGGGGCGCTTATGGACCGGTGCTGCACAAGGGTCAGGCGTCGATGGGCCATAGTCGGTTGCGGCCGCTGCTCTGTATGGGGCTTGCTTATTTTGCGATCGCGGTCGTGGTTCCCAATCTTTGGCTCACGGTTTCCGACGAACCGAGTCAGTACACTTGGAACGGCACGATTTGGAGTTTGGCAGCCGGCAGTGCCGGCGCGA
>JAADIN010000096.1 GCA_013151315.1 Planctomycetota bacterium
CCGCTAGCCCCCATGAGCGAAATGAAATCGCCTTCTTCGACGGTAAGACTCACGCCATCGAGCGGGCGGATTGACTCCTCGCCGTTGGCATACTCTTTGGTAACGTTCATGACTTCAACAAGCGACATTTTGAATTTCCTTTCGATTTTACACAGAGTCACGGAGGGCACGGAGCAAAATATAGATCGAGGAGGTTCCCTGACATCAACAATCAAAAATCTCACATCAAACATTTTCTCCGTGCTATTCGTGGTTTCGAAACTCACCCGCCACCCGCACACGCGAACCTTCACGGATCGACTCACGACCGGCAACAATCAACTTGTCGGTCGGCTGGAGTCCACTTAGGACTTCGACGAGACCCTCGTCGGTTTCGCCCCGGCCTACTTCTACATTTTTTCGCCTTGCTAGGCTTTCGGTAAGGTCGGCCACCCAAACGCTTGCCCCCCCCTCGGCACTTAGCACGAGCGATTTCGGCACAAACAGCCGTAGGGGCGATTCCCCGGGAGCTTCCTCCGTCACTGGCGAGGCGGGAGCAAGGAACGTCACCTTGCCCAGCATCTCGGGCTTGATTACCTCTGGCGGCTCGTTCACCGCGACTTTGACTTGCAAGGTATTTTTCTGAATGTCTGCCAAAGTCGTTACGGAAATGACTTCGCCTTCGATGGGTTTCGACAGGGCGGCCGTCTCGATAAGTGCTGGCTGACCTATCTGAACTTGGGGAACGTCCTCGAGTCGAACATCGACTCGGACTTGCAATCGTTTGTGATCGTACAAGCTGACCACAGCGCTGGAGCCTTGCGCCGAGTGGGGGTTGATGCCTGTGAGGCTTTGGCCGGGTCGTGCGTCGAGGCTCAACACGCATCCAGTGATCGGCGACCGAACGACCATTCGCTCCAGACGAAGCTCGGCCACTTTTACTTCCAGGTGCGTTTGCTCCGCTTTGGCTTTGGCAACGGCAAGATTCGCCTCGGCTTCGGCTAAGGCACGCGTCTCTTCGGTCAAAAGTTTAAGTTTTTCTGCCGAAGCATCCCACTTCTGTTGCAGTGATTTGAGTTGCATCGAGAGCGTCGGCTTGCGGGCGGCCAGCTCGTTGACGGCGTTGGTTGCGGTGGCCAATTCGGCACGCGCTTCGCGGAGCACTTTTCCAGTAATCGCATCGCCGGCAAGCTCCTTGCGCCGCACATTTTCGGCGGCAAGCTGTTGATTGGTTTGGGCTGCTTCGAGTGCGTAGGGAAGATTGCCAATGGTGAGCTGAGTTTCGGCAAGCAGGGCCCCGGCATCGGCCAGCGAGGCTTGCAGGTTGATCGGCTTGGCGAGGTTGGTCTTGGCAGCCGCTAAGGTCGCCGCCGCACGGTCGACTTCCGCCTGTCGCAACGTATGCTTGGCTTTTGCTTGGGCGAGAGCCAACTTGGCATCGGTGTCAATCAGAATCGCAACCGGCTCGCCCTTTTCGACGTGTTGTCCTTCGATCACCAGCATGTCGAGAATCACGCCGGGAGCCAACGACGAAGCCACGACCGGCGTCGGCCGAGGCTCGATCCACCCAGCCGCTTGAAACAGGGGCGTGCCCTCGCGCTGGATCTCCGCCCGGCTCACCACCACGGGCGTGATGGTGATTGACTGTGCCGGCAAAAAACTATCACGAGCCGCCCAAACAAAGAGGCTCAAGAACCCAAGCAGAATTCCCCCAGGCAAAACATATCGAGTCAGCCAAGACCGTTTTATTTTCGCTTGCGTCTTTACGGGCTGATCTCGCTCGACCGCGAGCTGACTGAGATCGAGTTGGGAGGTGTGGTTTGACATAGCCATTTGCCATTGTAAAAGTCTGTATCGGGTGTTCGTCGTGGTCGACGGCGCTAACGGTTAGCGCCGTCGGACACGACGGACTACAAAATTAAACTGATTTAATTGCTTCCGCCACCGGCAGTCGCATCGCCTTCAGCGCGGGAGGAATCGCTCCCACCACGCCCAACAAAATCGCCACGCCGCAAGCGACCGAAATACCGACGCTGTCGACCTTCAACATAAAGGCCCCCATCGTGAACCGAATTGCCGCGCCATCGACCATGGTGAGCCCCACGAGACATGCCATCAGTGCCCCGGCACACGCCAGCAGCGTCGCCTCTTGCACCAACGTCAGTAAGATCGCACGACGCCGGAAGCCGAGAGCCTGCAACGTGGCCAATTCGCGGGCCCGGCCTACAACCGCTCCGTACATCGTGTTGAGGCCGGCGAAAATTCCCGAGCCGGCAACCAGTGCCACCACGACCCAGCCCAACATTCGCACAGGCTTGTAGTGTTTTTGCATGTCGGCGTAGTAACCACTTTCGGAGACCGCCTTGAGTTCTAGGTCGACCCGCTCACGACAAAACATGTCGACATCAGCAACCCGGTCGGGCGACTCCATGCCAACCGCGACCAGACTAAGGTCTTGTCGCTTCAGAGCCGTTTGCAGATCGGCAAGCGGTGCCCAGATTTCCGACTCAAATGCCGAGCCGGCCGCGGCAAATCGGCCACTAATTGTCCACGTATGGCCGTCGAAATTTACCTGCTGGCCTATCATCAGGTCTTCTTCGCCTGCCCCGAGCTTCGAGTGCGCCAAGCGACCCACCATCACCTCGCCACTTTGCGGCCAAGCACCTTCGATAAGCTGAACCTGGCTGCGTACTAGCGGGGCTACGGTCGTCACGCCACGCACCAAGCCCATGCCGGGCTCTTTCATGTTGGCGGTTGTGATTCGCGTGCCAAGATAGAGTTCGGGCGACACGTACTCGACGCCATACTGACTGCGAACGCCATCGACGCTTGCCGACAGTAGGGCCGGAGTGCGTCCCGCAATCGACGAATTCTCGACATCAGCCGCCGACGAAAGCGCGTAAACCAGTACAACATTCGGATTGCCCGTGGCTGCAAGCGACTTTTCGAGGCCACGGATAAATCCAACCACGACCAACACCAGCAGCACCACAATCGTGAGCCCGCCGAGCGTAAGGATGCTTCGCGACGGCCTACGAAACAAATTTCGCACTCCGTAATCCCAGGGTAAAAGGCGTTGGCCGAACATGAATTTTCTCTCCAAATATCCGTCGAAACGAACTCTCATGGCAAACGAAACTAACCACGAATAGTACGAATCCTACGAATGGAATTTCGACTGGGTGCTAAGAGGAGTTGACCTTCCCCTTATGCGTATAATTCGTGGTTCTCTATTTCCGAATAAAAACGCCCTTAGCGAGCATCACGAAATTTCCGCTTTCGTCTTTCTTTGCCGTCCCTTCGAGAACGACCATGTCGGATTCTTTGAGCCCCAATAGCTCTCGAGAATCAACGGGGATCAGTTTTCCTTGAGCATTGACCACTTTGACGAGCGTCGTACATTCGAGCCGCTCGGTGGCGCAACAGTCGCCCATGCAAAGCTCGCTTTCGACTGAGTCTTCTCCCTCGGCAACGACCGACATCGAAGCATCAAGCAACGTAAAAGCAGCTCGGCCATCGATCCATGGGTTGGCTGCGCCGCCAATGCGTCCGACGAGAACCAAAGGCTTGCCATCTTCTGCCGACTCGCGAGCCACAATCACACCGACCGCTCCGGTCGGTTCCTCAGCAAGGAGAAACTGACTGCCATCAATCTCAAGAACTGTTGCCGAAGCAGTCGCCGAGGCGGCGGTCGATTCTGAAGCGTTGCCGCAGCCGACGAGCAAAGGCAAACTGGCAGCAGCCAGAACTAAAAAGGGGTAAAACGATTTCATCTTTGAACTCCTCCGTTATTGGATGGATGGTTATTCGATTGACTGTTGGCTTGATGAGCACTGGTCGTTTTAGGAGCCGACCAGGCGATATCCATTCGCCCCGAGGCACTCACGATCGCCAGGGGACGCTCTTTGGCCCCCAGCACTGCGCCGGTGAGAGCCCAAGGAGACAGGTTTTGCCCGTTGCTTTTGATAACCATGGTGTTTTGTTTCATGTCAGCGCTCACATTGCTGACACCGCGGATGGCGTAGAGCTGTGCTGCAATTTTCTGTGCGCAACCCTTGCAGTGCAGGTTGTCGATCACCACGTAAGTGGTCCCCTGGGGCGGCAAGGAATTGGCAGCTAACGCCTCTGCTTGGGTCACTGAAAAAGTGGCATCTGCGGTGGTCAAGCTCGTAGGGCCCCCTTCGCCTGCCGCGACGGCTTGCCACAGCTGTTCAAGTGTTGCACCCTTCTGTTGCGAAACCGTCACCACAACGGTCTTGTTTTCAATATTGGCATCGACGGCCGTTACGCCCGGTGCGGCGTAAAGCTGCCCCGCTACTTTTTGGGCACAACCCTTACAGCACATCGCGTCGGCAACGATTTGCACCTGCTGATTGCCAGCCTGCGGAGCAGCGGCTATCACCAACGATGTTGACATAGTCACTGCAAAAATCATCAAGGGGGCGACGAGTGCCCAGGTTTTTATACGCATCCTAGTCTTCTCCTCTTCTTATTATCCTGACAGAGTAACAACAACTGAATCACTGCGGGGGCGCAGCACAAACCAAAAGGTGGATCGGTGAAAAGAAACGTCCCTGCAGTGTTTTGAAACAAAACCAAGGGGAACGAAAGTCGCAAGCAGAGGGCCTGCGGGAAGAAAAATTAGATCAAAAATCGGCAGAGCTTGGCACAGCGTACCATTGCCCCATCAACCGATCTGGCAACCGTTGCTTCTCGATTGCGTGTCGAACCTTGATCGCATCCTGCAGGCGCAGTCATCGGCGTGTGAGATTGCTCTGGGCTCTGGGACAACCGCTCCGCAGATGCACTGATGGGCAAACTCAAAGGCCCTGGCGACTGATGACACCAGCACGTTGGCGGACAGGGACAGGATCCGCTTTGGCCTACTTCGGGTGCCCTGACGCTTGATAACGGAGAGGATTTTGTTCGCCCCTCGTTGCACATACGCGAGCAGGTGCAAGTACCCACCGAACTACCAGCCTTCGTGTCGACTGGCGAAGAAGGCGAGGCGCAACCGGCAAGATAACAAAAAGAATGGCTCTGCTGCACACCCGACAACAGCGCAAGCGCAACGCCCAAGAGGCCAACCGCTCGCTTCATGTTGTAACTACGGTAAAACACGCCAAAAGTCCTGTGTTGTCAGATGTCCTGTGTTGTCAGGCATCCACGATATTAGCATACCGCTGCAAATATTCAAACGGCACAATCAAATAACTCGGCATAATAGGAGGGGAAAGGTTAATATAAAAGGAATCCTGAGCCACCTCTCTCGATTAAAACTGAACGATGCTAGCTGAACAATATTTTTTCTAGGGCTGTTACTCTGGAGCCTTGTCTATTGTAGCAGTACATAACCTCCCGAGGCAAATCAAAAGCCTTGCCAGCCGCAATACTCTAGCCAATGGTAGAGCCACGGATGAGTCCACGGGTTCCACGTCGGATAGCTGGCCGAGAATGTGGAAAACACCAATAATGCCAAAGCAATCGCTTGCCGGTTTCGTGATTGGCCAAACCAATCGGCTGCCGGGATCATCGCAGTAAGCCATAGGGGGGCAAACCAAAACATCCAACGGAAACCGCTTGTCATTCCCCCGTAATTGCGGTCTGCCTGCGGACGAAAGCCGATATAGAAAACCAAGCAAACCATCGAGAGCATCGCAATGCCCAGGGCCAACTGACGCTGCTGGACATTTCCTTTGAGCATCCACATCGAGAGCCCGACAACACTGAGCAGCCAAATCGGAGTTAGTGAAAAGACCCCGTGATGACCCACAAGAACATGCAGAGCGTAAATCGCCTTGGTCGGTTCCCCCCGATCGATGCCCTGCCGGTTCAGCCAATAGCTTTCTCGCTCCTTCCCCTCGATTGTGTAGGTATACTCGTACCAATTCTCTTCGGGATCCACTGAGCTTCGGTGCATGTAGGGCGGCGTAAGACACGCATGGGCGGCGTAATTCGTTGCGAAAAAGGCAACCACTATCATTGCGACTGCGGGCAAGAATCCAACGAACCAGGCTCGCCGATTGCATAGCAAAAGGGCGAATGCAATCATTACCAAAAACGCCAACGCGGGCAATTCATTCGCAGCCGTGAAGGCTGCTGCGATTCCTGCGAAAGCGTAGTAGCGTAGCCGTTGCTCGTCGTCGCACCAAATTCGCACGAAGCAGTACAGAGCCACTGCCGCACTCACTGCTGCCACAAGATGATTGTTCAGCACGACCGAGAACGGGACGAGCAGCGTTCCCATCGTGGCCGAGGCAACGACAAACATCCGTCCCCAGTCGGTCGTGCCAAACCGTTCGGCTAGTTTTGCCACTAGCACAAACATGAGTATCAAAGGAAAAATGTTGACCGTCACCAAGATCATTCGGCCCAAGAAGTAAGGATGGGTTTCGAGTGTCATGCCGGTCACCTTCGAGAGGAGCCAAGTCTCGCCGGCTAGCAGCGTAACCAACAGGGGCGGCTTGCTTGAGTAGAGATGGAGTTTGCCATCGCGACCTCGATGCTGCACCATGTCGATCGTGTCCCACCTCGTTCGATCAAGGACGCCGTCGATTTGAAACGTGCCCTGCTCGACCAACGCGCGCACCGCCAACCAACGACTCCGGTCGTTCGCACTGAGAAACGGCCGTTGCATCTGTCGCGTTCGGGCGATTCGCTGCTTCTTGTCGGCAAGGAGTTTTTGAAATTCTTCTTCGGAAATCTCCCCCGAAAGGAGTTTTTTCTTGAGACTCTCCTCAGCCTGTTTTTGGTCTCGGCTCGTAAGATGTTTTTCTAAATCAACTCGATTGACCGCGTTTACGGCCAGGAGCCGTCCCGCCATGTTTCCTACGGCGATCGCAATCAAGAGGGCATAGATACCCCAACGCAACTGCGACTCCCTGGGGGTGAGTGTCATGCTCGTTCGCCCTCGGGGCTTGCGGCTCGGTCGGGGTTCGCCACTTGCTTGGGGTTTGTATGTTCAGAAATCGAATAGGCGTCGCTATCGCGGGTCAAGAGCCCCGAAATCAGCTCGGCAACAAACCCGAGCGCCAGCAGTTGCGTACCGATCAGTAGCAGCACGAGCGAGTAGTAGAGTGCCGCCGTTTGGTGCAGGTGTACTGGATCACCTCCCGGCAATCGAGAGACGCACCACACGAGCGCCAAATAGCCCATCCCAAAAATCCCTAGCCCGAGCGAAAACAGAGCTCCCATCCCTAACCAATGCTGCGGTCGTTGGCCAAAGCGAGTGATAAATCGCACGGTCAACAAATCAAGCAGCCCTTTAGGAATTCGCGTCAGCCCATATTTTGATTCCCCATGCTCGCGCCGCCGATGCTGGACCACGACTTCCCCAACACGAAACCCCCGGGCGGCGGCCAATACGGGTACAAACCGGTGCAGCTCGCCATACATTCGCACTTCATGAACCACCTCGCGCCGAAAACATTTGAGCCCGCAGTTATGGTCATGCAACTGCACGCCAGTTAGCCAACTCACCAGCTTATTAAAAACTCGCGAGGGCCACACTTTGTGCCAAGGATCGTATCGCTGACGTTTCCAGCCACTGACGACATCCAATCCTTCGTCCAGCTTGGCCAGCAACTGGGGAATCTCCGCCGGATCGTCCTGCAGATCGGCATCCATGGTGACAATCACTTCGCCCTGGGCCGCGTCAAAACCGGCGCTCAGCGATGCCGCTTTGCCAAAATTCCTCCGAAATCGAATTCCCAGTACCCGCTTGTCGCGTTCCGACAGTCGCTCGATCACCTCCCAAGTGCCATCCGTCGAACCATCATCCACCAGGATGATTTGCAAATCGTACCCCTGCTCCGAAGCAACCGCATCGAGCTCACGGTAAAGCTGCTCCAGGCTCGGAGATTCGTTTAACGCGGGGACAATAACGCTAATCATAATTTTGCACGTGAGGTGGGGGCCGTGGCGGGAGTGGAGCAAGTCGAGAAAACAAGACTCGCCAACTCTCTAGAATACCAGAAAAAGCGAGCCAAGCCAAAACCAGTAAGACCTGTAAATTCTGTCTTCTTGGCAAATCAATTGCCCCTTACAATGCAGAAGGACATCAAATACCCCCCCATCAAGCTTCCTAGGAATCTCCCATGCCTCGCGTTGTCTCGTTCATCGTCTTGTTGGCGATCATTTTGCTGATCGGCTCGATGTTCTTTCAGGTCATGGTGCAGTTTATTGTGCCCCTGTTTCTGGCTGCCGTGCTCGTGGTGATTTTCAAGCCTCTGCATCGTTGGATGCTCAAGAAATGTGGCGATCGACCCAGAGTTTCTGCCGCGCTGACCACACTTGCGATCGTGCTGATCGTGCTGCTGCCGATCACGGGCATGTTGATCCGTGCCGTCACCGAAGGCGTTGATCTCTATGGGCTCTATGCTAGCTCCAATGTCGAATCGGAGATCGTCGACCCACTCCTCGACCCAAGTTCAGAGTCTCCTTCTGTTGAACCAACCGAACACCCGAGTGCCGCCCACCAGGTCATCGAAAAGGCAGCCACCTCGACGAACAAGCTATTCGAGAAATTCGACCTGCCAACGATCGACCCGGCCAGCCTTCAATCGACAGTCAACGACTACGTCCACCAACTCGCAGCCCCCTTGGCCGTTGGCAGTGTCAAAATGTTGGTGGGTACGCTTTTTGGTTTAGCGATCATGGTACTGACGTTGTACTACTTTTTTGCTGACGGGCCAAATATGGTGGCTGCGTTGATGAAACTCTCGCCGCTGGACGACAACTACGAACAGGAGTTGCTCGACAAATTTGGCGATGTCAGCCGAGCGGTCGTGGTCGCGGTCTTGCTTTCTGCAATCATCCAAGGCTTGCTGGCAGGCGTCGGTTACTACTTCGCCGGTGTCGAAGCCGTGTTTTTCTTAACCGCTGCGACGGCATTCCTCGCCATGGTCCCTTTTGTCGGCGCGGCAGCAGTCTGGATTCCCGTCTGCGTCGTTTTGTATTTTTACACCGGCAACGTGGTCGATGGCGTTGCTGAATTTCCTGACGGCAGGCCCACAGCGGCGATCGTCCTCGCCATTTTCTGCGGCACGGTGGTTTCAATGAGCGACAACATCGTCAAGCCGTTGGTGCTGCATGGCCAATCCAATCTCCATCCACTGCTAGCACTTCTGAGCGTGATCGGCGGCATCCAGACGCTCGGGCCCATCGGAATTTTAGTTGGCCCGATGCTCGTCGCCTTTCTCCAAGCACTATTAAACATGCTCAACAAAGAGCTCCACCTGCTCGGACAAGAGGCGGACGAAAAAGGTACGCCGGTTGTCTTTGCGACGGGAGCGCCTGACGAAACTCCCAAGCTGCAATCGCCACAAACGACCGCAAAGAAATCTCGACGCAGCAAAAAGAAACGCTAGCTAGCATCTCCTGTCGAGTGCTTTGTCACCGCCTAATTTTGGGGTGAGCCGCAACGCGCTAGCGTCGGGTCTGCGGGGCGTAGCGTGTTGCCTCGGCGACCCGACGCTAGCGCGTTGCGGCTCACACCAATAACCCCAATTCTTAACAGGGACAAAGCACTAGGCCTTTGCAGCCAATTGGGATAGAATCGCAGTCCGAAAAGGATTCGGCAGTTCGCTACGAAAGGATTCAGTTATGCAATCAGCTATGCTCTTCTTATTGACTTCGAGCATGGGCGTCTTGTTCGGTTGGCAACCGATGCCCGATGGCAGCCCCCGTTACGAATACGTGGTGCAGCTCGACCCCGACTTGCTTGCAACGCTTGAAGCAGGAGGGTCGATCCCCATCTCGAGCGACATTCCTGAAGACATTCAGCCCATTGGCCGAATCCGTATCGTCATTGGAAGCGAGCCCCTGCCGCGCACTCGACTCACAACCGCCTTGAAGCCGGTCAAGAAAAGTCGAGAAGGCCTTGTGGAAACCCAGCATCGGGTTGCGCCCGTTGAATCAACGGCTTCGGGTAGGTACAGCAACGGGTCACCGCAAACCATCTTACCCCCGAGCGACGCCAATTCCTCAGCAATCTCGAACCCTTCAGCAATCCTGCCGCCTCGGGAAACGCAAGGCCTTGCTGGCTCATTGCAGGGCACAACTCAATCGCTGGGCAATCAATTGCGCAATGTCGGCGAATCGGTTCGCACCGATGCCCAGCAAATGTTTGGCCAAGCTGGCAACAACGCGGTTTCTGGCGTTGTCGGCCAAATCGGCAAAACCGTCGATCAGTTGCAGGGAGGATTCCAACAAGGTGCAGAACCTTTTCGACAAGCTGCCCAACAAACGGGCCAACACTTGCGCAATGCCGCAGAGAGCATCGGCCAGCAAACGCGTGAAGCGGTCAATCAATTCGGCCGTCCGCTTCGCGAGCAGTCGATACTGAGTACCAGGGAAGACCATTCGCAGACTATTCTGCCGCCTAGCTCGGCACCTCCCCAGCAGCAGTTTGCAGGGAACCAATCCAACTCCCGCGGACAACAACCGAGTCAGCCTGTTTCGTCTCGTCACGATCCTAGGGAAGCATCGCCCTGGAATAATTCTGCGCCCCCCACTTCAGGTAACATGGCCTCGGGAAACATTGCCCCAGGAAGCATTCCTCCACCGACGTTTAACAGTGCTCCCTCTGCTCAAATGACGACTAACCCTAAAGGGTTCAGCGCCCCCTGGCCCTCGCTACCCCAAAACGACCATCGAAACCAAGCATCCCAGCCGCATCAGCAGTCGCCCCAGCCGCAAATTTTGCCCAACAAGATTCCTAACGATCGCTTCGACCTTGCCAATCATCCAACTGCCAACCAGCCAGCAACCGCCGGCGATGCCCGTGGGCGATACCAACCGAACGACAAGTGGGCCGGCGGTCCAAATTTTCCCGCCGATGATCGCCATTCCCACGCTTCCTCCGCCCCAGAAATCCGACGCAACATGCTTGATAAGCCTGCCGATACCGCATTACGAACCTCCAGCGAACAACCCTCGTTACCTGCTTTGGGCCCCCAGTTTTCGCAATCCTCCGAGAGACGGTTCCCCGCGACACCGGTGCAAGCCGGCAATTTCGGAAGGGACAACACTAGCCGCAGAGCGATCGGCAACGCGCCCTCCCGAAGCGAAGACCCTACCCGAGCCACTTTCCCGCTCAT
>JAADIN010000016.1 GCA_013151315.1 Planctomycetota bacterium
TAGCCAAGCGTTCGACTGGCATCCAGCCGTTGAAGCCATCTGGGGCAAAGTACCCTAAACGCTAAAACGGTATTTACCGTTTTAAGAAAACGCGAATTCCAAAACTACTGCGTTTTATAGCGTTTGTTTGAAACAGAACGCAACGGGTTGCAATGTCTGTGCAAAGTGCTAATATGCTATGTACATAGGGGAAAGATGGGTTTTTCGGCAGTGTTTTTATTGCACTCACACCGCGGAGGTCACAAGTTCGAATCTTGTGTCGCCCACTAAAAAGAGGTTCAGTAGTTGCCCCGCATTGTCAGACTCTGATATTTGCGGGGCTTGCTGTTTTTTGATCGTCGCCTGACAACTGCTTTCATGCGCCGTCTGCGTCGGATTTTGCGCCCCTTTTTGAAAATGCTCTTCGGTTGTCTGCAAGTAGTCCATTCCATCGGGTATTCTCCGGTCCTAGCATCCGTGCTAGTAAAACAGGGCGAGAAAATACCTTTTTTATGCGACTTGCCCCAAACTCCAATTTCTTACGCGCTACTCAAGTTATTATTCGTTCTATTCGTGTAATTCGTGGTTTCCTGTTTTCAGTTTGAGGAATAAACATGGCAGAAAATGCAAACCATCCACTGCGTTGGCTGGCGCTGGTTGCGCTCGACCAGCCAATGTTGCCCGAGTTTGACGAAGTCGCTCGGCTCGTCGGGCAGAGCTTTTCGGAAGCGCCCGAGATGGTTGTCGCCGGCAGCACCGAGGCGTTGTTCACCTGCTCGATTGGCGAATACACCGCGGCAGTGACGTTGGTCGATCGGCCGATCCCCTGGTCGCAACTGGAAGGCCCCAGCGCGACGGCCTGGTATTGGCCCGACGCCGCCGAGCAGTTGCGAGATCACTCGGCCCATTTGCTAGTCACTCTCATTGACGAAGGCGCGCAGGCGATCAAGAAGAGCACCTTGCTGACGCAACTCGTCTCGGGAGTTGTGTCGGCTTCGCCGGCAGTGGGAGTTTTTTGGGGCCCCGGCCGATTGGTACATCCCCCGCAAGCTTTTAATGAGCAGGCGGCGCAGATGTCGCCGAAAGATTTACCGCTTTTTCTGTGGGTCGATTTTCGTGTCGAACGACTCGAACCGGGCACGGTTCGTCTTTATACGACCGGGCTTGAGGCACTGGGCCACACCGAACTTGAAGTGCCCGAGTACGAGGGCGTCCCTCAGACGCTGCTAGAATACGCTTACAACATCGCCCACTATCAAATGACGCAGCCAAAATTCATCAACGATGGCCACACGATCGGGCTCACCGACGAAGTGCAAGTGGTCGCCCACCACGGGCGATCGATGTTTGATGAAACGACCGAAGTGATTCGGTTGGAGTTTCAAGCGGCCGGGGGGTAGGACGAATCGAAAAATGTCAGGTTCATCCGGCTCTAGCGTAGGTGGAGTTGAAAAAAGCAGGCATGTGGTTCCGTTCTGTAGTTGTTAAAGTGGCTCAGGGCAGTGGGCGAACGATGCCGATTTTCACCAAGTGTGGCTTCAAACCCACCCCTCGTTTCGCTGAAATAATGTCTTGCCGCAAGTTGGGGGTTTTTGCCGGAATTTCTTCTCCAGCGGACCAAACCTGAACTAGGGTTTTATTGGACGGGACTCCGTCGGCCGGTTTGCGGTCGACACCTTATCACCACTTCCCGTTCCTCGGTTTCGCATCTTTCGTAAGTTCTGAAACGATCTGCGATGTAAGTGATTTCGAGCGATCTTGTCCCCAATTCCCGAAACAACCGCGGCAGCAGTCTGCCGAAGAAACGGGAACTGGTTGTCCTAGCACGGTATGCTGGCGACCATTTCTACGTAGGAGTTTAGATGCCATGACTCAGCGTCAAAGAAACCAAGACCGCAAGGGAACGACGGCAATCGAAACGGCGGTGGTCCTGCCCGTGTTTTTGTTTATGGTATTTGCGATCATTGAGTTTGGGCATGCCCAAATGGTCAACAATGTACTCAACAGCGCCTGCCGAAACGGCGCGCGTTTGGGTTCCGTTGAAGGCACGTCAACTAACCAGGTATTTAACCAAGTGGACACCACACTTAGCCAAGTCATCCCAACCGCGTCGGTCGCGATCGTGGTGAAGGATGCCAGTGTCTACGATTCGGGTGGTACTCCACCAACCACGGAGACAGGATTGTCGGCTTTGCCGGATATTGAACTGTCTGACGCAGAGTCACGCCAGCTGTTCATGATCCGTGCCAGCGTTCCCTACAACGACATTGCCCTGATGTCGATGCCGTTCATGGAGGGCGTAGTGCTCACAGGCCAATCATTCATGCGTCACGAGTAACCCTTCCCTTTCCCCCTTTCGAGTAGAGTCCTTTCCCAAAGGAGCAAGTGAAATGAGTCGCAAACCACATCCAGGAGCAATGAAACGTCGGGGAGCCGTGGCGGTAGAGTTTGCCGTAGTCCTTCCCTTTTTGTTGGCCACGGTCGCAGGAATGATCGAGCTTACGAGAGCCTACGATGTCCAGAACCTACTGGAAACGGGTGCCCGAGAGGGGGCTCGGTTTGCTTCGATGGACCGTAGCGGCATGTTGCAGGAGGGCGAGACCTCCAACGAGAAGCTTATTTCGGATGTCACCAACTTTATGGTTTCCTCCGGCGTCCCTGCTGGCGATGTTCAGGTCGTCATCCGAGACGCAGCGAATCCGGAGCAGCCGTTTGATCTCGACGATCCGGCCAATGATCTCGCACTATTTGAAGTCGAAGTGAACGTGCCGTTTTCATCGGTTAGTCTTACACCCATTAGTGAAGCGAACGACTACACGCTGTCAGCCTCGATAACATTCCGCAATGGCCGAGCCACCATATCGGAATAGCCATATCCAGTCATAAATCAAATCTTTTCATTCACGGGAGCGCCCAACATGAAGCTGCAACAAAAAAACATGAATCGACGTAAAAAGCCAAAACCGATTCGACAAGGGGTGATTGTCGTCCTCACAGGTTTTACCCTGGTGGCGATCTTTGCTTTCGTAGCGCTCTCGGTCGATACGGGCCGCATCGTGTTGACAGAAACACGGATGCAAAACGCGGTCGACGCGGCGTCGTTAGCTGCGGCTCAAGAAATCATCGCTGCAGTTTATGCAGCAGGTCAGGGCCAGGGATCGGCCAGCATCGACGGCAATTCGATCGCAATTGCAGCAGCACGCGTCATGGCCGTGCAAGTCGCAGAAGCCAATGGCGTTTTTATCGACCCCGATTCCGATGTCCAATTTGGAAATCGAAACTACGATGACGCGACAGGGACTTGGCCTATTGGATGGGGACAGACTCCGTTCAATGTCGTTCAAGTGGTGGCCCGACGCACCGAGTCGGATGTCACGGCTCCCGATGGTCAGTTTCCTTTGGCATTTGGTTGGGCTGTCGGTCGATCGAAAGTACCGATTCAAACCTCGGCAACCGCCTTTGTCGAAGCTCGCGATTTGGTCGTCGTGCTCGACTTCTCCGCTTCGATGAACGACGACAGCTCGCTCAAATCGGGTCTTGGCCTAACGCAAGCCGAAAATTCGTTAGACGCCATGTGGGATGCTCTAGTTACCGCGGACCCCGTATGGCCAGGCACCAATAATTCAAAATTTCCATCCACCGGCTTTGGTCATATTGATTCTTATGCAGGCACCTACATATCGAGTTCGAGTACGAGCACGATTTTCAATGACCTCCACTTAGGGGACAACAATCCCGATGGTAGTCGAAAGTATCCTTTCCCTCAGGCAGGCAGGTATAACAGCGGTACGCCCAAGAATAAGCCGAGCAATTCCACGAGCGACTCCCTTTGGAATAGTTACATCTACCACGTGAAAAGCCACAACAATCCCTACAAGAAAAAATACGGCTATCGTTCATTGATGGACTACCTACAGGAACACCGTTACAGCGCCAGCTATTCAGAAGACCTCTGGCGGACGCCGCACTATCCGTTCCATGCGATCAAAGAAGGGGCAACAATGTTCCTCGACTTCCTCACCGAGCTGGACTTTGGCGATGAAGTCGGTCTCGTGAGCTACGGAAAGTGGGCCGTTCAAGAAATGACGCACTACGATGGAGAAGTGAATATCGACATCACCGCCAACCCCATCACCAACGACTATGCAACGATCGACACCATCCAGCGTCGTCATCAGGCAGGAGACTACAGTGGCTGGACTGGCATGGGAGACGGCATTTTGAAGGGGCGCGAGTTGTTGGTTGGCGATGCCAACGATCCCAACGACGACGGCTATAGTCGCTACGGAGCCCGGCCGACGATGATCATCATGACCGATGGTCAAACTAACCAGGGCCCCAGTGGCTGGAGCTTGCCTGCTGGTTTCGTTTGGGCTGACTGGACCGACTACGATGGCGATGGCAATGCCGACTACTCTACTTCCGACTGGAAGAAACAGTATGCCTTCTGGGAAGCAACTCAGGCAATCGATCGAGGTGTCAAACTGCACACCATGGCCGTGGGACAAGGCGCCGACCGCGACCTGATGGAAGCGATTGCCTTTGCTGGCGGCGGCATCTTTATCAGTGTGCCCGGTGGAGCCACGGTTGCGGACATGGAATCGCAACTGCTCGATGCATTCCGCGACATTGCTTCGAAAGTTCCGCCCGCGAAGTTGGTTTATGAACTAACGATTGGAGAATAAGCGGTAGACAAATCGCCACCTTGCCCCTCGGGCAGTCGGTGGTGCAGGCACGCGGTCTTGGTGTCCTGAGCCGCATGTTCTGTCTACCGGCTGCCACTTACGCGCCGTTGCATCACGCAATTTTTTTGTGCGCAGTTCTTCCGAGCTATTATTTCGAAAAATCAATCTTCATAAATCGCCGAGTCATAACGTCGTCGACGACTGCTGCCTCGACGGCGACGTCGGCGAGTGCGTGTGACATATTCGCCTTCGACAAAATAATAACCGCCCAGCAGTTTGTAGAAAAAGAGGATAACCATCGAGCCCACCACTCCCACGAGCATACCCATCGGGCTGACCGGTACGACGCGCTGTCCTTCGCGAAAGAAACTCAGTACGCCACAGCCGATCACGGTGCCGCCGATGCCCATCAAGATCGTGGCCACTGCGCCGCCCGGATCGCGGCCAGGCATGACTCCTTTGGCCAGCAAGCCAACGAGGGTGCCGAAGCCGATCCAGATCAACACATCGCTGACAAGCTGTTGAGCCGAGTCGTTCAGTACTAGGTCTTGTGCCGGGTCGAAGCCGTTCATTGCCGAGGGTTCCTAGAGAGAATGGGGGCAACGGAACTGTACTGGAAAATTCCGAGAGACGACAAGGTCGACAAGCGATGCTAGCAACCTAAATTCACCTGAAATACTAGCACGACGCGCAAGCGAGTGAGTCCTCGTGCGTGAAAAGGCTCACTCGCTTGCGCGTCGTGCTAGTAGTCTGCCCCAGCTCAACTTTTGGGTAGGCCTATTGTGGCACGACTCGGAGAGGCGTGCTACTCTGCCGCAACGCGCTAGCGTCGCGCAGCGAAGACAAAGCGTTGCCCAGCGACTGCCCAACGGCTAGCGCCCAGCGGCTAGCGCTTAGCAAACCTTCGAATACCCTAGCGGGAAGAGATCAATGGTCCGAGTCCTCATGGGCATGTTCTTCCTCGTCGTGGTCGTGCTCAATTTCACCGCGGTACTGCTTGCCAGCGATGGTTACGACCAACTGGGCGTCGGCCCCTTCGTGGTCGAGATCTTCAACGAGTTCCTCGTCGTCCGAGACGAAGCGTGAAGATTTACCAGCCGGGTCGCCAGCGTCGGGACTGGAGGCGAGCGTAAATTGCTCGGCTTCGCCATCGTGGCTCAAGTTGATCAGCAGTTCGGTTGCTTCGATCGGTACGGCCGATTTAGCAGACGAGTCGAGCAGGTAGATCGTGACCGTGCCTGCATCGTCGTCGTGGACCAATTCGGCGTGATACTCTTCGTTGCCCAGTTCAACCAACCCGCCGTGGTGTGGGCCTTCGCTCGGATGATCGTGGTCGTCGTGATCGTCGTGGCTACCGGCGGTGGACGAGGTGCCGGCCGAATCGCCTCCTCCGCAACCCGAAAAAATCATCAAGCCAAGGGCCATCACTGCGATTGCTGGTACTACAAAATTAGTTTTTCTCATCCTAACACTCCTTTTTTGGGTTAAAAAATGGTTGAATTTCTTGGTGTGGGTTCGTCCTGGCGGACGACGTTAGCTTTCTTCGACATTAACTTTCTTCTATGAGTTCGACCTCTTCTCGCCCGGCCGCAATGACGCGGTGAGCGGCCCCTACTCCAAACGTCCAAAATAGGGCAGGTCGGACGAAGAACTCTAAAATCGTGCTGCTGATCAAGCCTCCTAAGATAACCGTCGCAATCGGGTACAAAATTTCCTTGCCCGGTTCGCCTGCGGAAAGCGCAAGCGGGACCAAGCCGATGCCCGAGGTGAGCGCGGTCATTAGCACCGGGGCCAGTCGTTCTTTGCCGGCACGGATGAGCATCTGTTTCGACCAGGTCTCGCCCTCATGGCGCACCAGATGCAAGTAATGGTTGAGCAGCAAAATGCCGTTTCGTGAGGCGATGCCTCCCAGCGAAATAAATCCGACCATCGCCGCGACGGTCAGCGTCTGGTTGGTAATGACCAGTGCCGTCACCGAGCCGATAAATGCCATCGGCAGAGCCGCCATCACTTGCAATGAAAAATTGACCGAGCGGAACATCGTGTAAAGCACCATCAATACGCCGAACATCGACACACTAAACAGTATGCCGATAACACGGCTCGCATTTTTTTCGCTTTCGAACTGCCCGCCGTACTCAACAAAATAACCCGGGGGTAGCGACTCGATGACCGGAAGCTGCGCCGCCTGCATCTCGGTTACCACATCGACCAAGCCGCGGCCCGAGACGTTGCACTGAATAACGATCCGCCGGCGCACGAGCTCGCGGTTGATCGTGTTCGGGCCACTCGACTTGTAGATTTTTGCCACGGAGGAAAGGGGCGTCGTGCCGCCTCCGGGCAAATCAATCGACAACCGGCCGAGTGACTGCAAGTTTTCGCGATACTTTTCGTCCATCCGAACTAGCAGATCGAAGGTGCGTTGGCCGAGTAGAACTTGGCTGACGACCTCGCCGTTCATAGCGGTCGAAATGTACTCGTTCACAAAAACCGGAGTGAGGCCATAGAGTTCGAGCTTGTCGCGATCGAGCTCGATGCGCAGTTGTTTAATCTCGACTTGGGGTTCGACAAGCAGGTCGATGACTCCCTCGATCCCACGCATTTTGGCTGCCATCTCCTGGGCCTTCGATCGCAAGATGTTCAGATCGTCGCCATAGATTTTGATGCCAACCTGCGCTTTGACGCCCGAGATCATGTGAGAAATGAGATGGGCCAGCGGCTGTTCGACCGTGGTCACGATTCCGGGAATGTCCAACATAGCATCGCGAATGTCGTCGAGGACCTCTTCGCGTCCTCGATCCGATTCCGGATCGAAACTGAGGATGATTTCTGTGATGTTCACGCCCTCGGCATGTTCGTCGAGTTCGGCGCGCCCAGTGCGGCGAGAAAATGCCTCGACCCCTTCGACGTCCATCAGTCGCCCGATGACGGTTTCGGCGATTTCGTTAGATTTCTTCAAAGACGTACCCGGTGGGAGCACGACGTTGAGCTGCGCGACGCCTTCGTTAAACGGGGGGAGAAAGTCGCGTTCTAGGTTGGCGAGCGCAGCAAACGCGGCCACGACGCAGCACGCTGCCAGCAGTAGCATCGTCTTGGAATAGTGAAGGCTAAATCGCATCGCGTAGTCGGCAGCCCCTTTGAGCAGTCTCAGCAGGGGTCCATCCCTTTCGCTTTCAGCCAAATTGGATCGCGACAAAAGCATGTAGGACAACACGGGAGTCAGCGTGAGCGAAACTAGTAGCGAAGAGAGGATCGACACGATGTAAGCGACCCCAAGCGGTGCAAACAACCGGCCTTCCATTCCCGAGAGGGCAAACAGCGGGATAAACACCAGCACGACAATCATCGTGCCGAAGACAATTGAGTTTCGGATCTCAACGCTCGCCTGGAAGACCACCAGTAGCGGATTTTTCGGATTCTCGGCGCTGCGGTTTTCGCGCAGACGTCGAAATATATTTTCCACGTCGACGATCGCATCGTCGACCAATTCGCCGATGGCCACCGCCAACCCGCCAAGGGTCATTGTGTTGATCGAAAACCCAAACGCGGTAAAGACTAGAGCCGTGATGGCGATAGACATAGGGATCGCGGTCAGCGTAATGAAAGTCGTTCGGAAATTCATCAGGAACAAAAACAGGATGATGACCACCAAAATGCCGCCATCGCGGAGTGCTTCGACGACATTTTCAATTGCACGCTCGATAAACGCTTTTTGCGAATAGAGCCCCGGCTGAATGCGGATATCGTCGGGAAGTGTTTTCTCAAGCTCTTCGAGAGCTTTCATGATCTGATCGGTAACTTCGCGTGTGTCGGCGTTTGGCTGCTTATTGATGGTCAAAATCACGGCGGGGCCGCCGGAAAACGTTCCGTCTTCGTCACGAACATAGGCCGAGCTGTCGCCCCGTTTGACCTGAGGGCCTTCCAGGACGTTGGCCACTTGCGAGAGCAGCACAGGACGTCCGCCTCGCATCTTCACGACGACTTGCTTCAAGTCATTGACGTTTTGAACGCGACCCAAAGCGCGAACAAGAAACTCGTTAGGCCCTTGTTCGTCGAGATAGCCACCGGTGGCATTTTCGTTACTTTCCTGGCAGGCTCGTTTGACGTCATGCAGTGTGACGCCATATTGAAGCATCTTGTCGGGGTCGGCGAGGACCTGAAACTGCATCCGTCCGCCACCAATCGTAAAGACCTGCGAAACACCGGGAATGGTGAGCAATCTTAGCCGAACTGCCCAGTCAGCCAGCGTTCTTACTTCTAAAGGCGAAGTCTTCCCGCCTTCGCTCCACATGCCAATCATGAGGATTTGTCCCATAATCGACGAGATCGGCGCAAGCTGCGGCTTGACCCCTTCGGGCATGCGATCTTGCACCAGTTGCAGCCGTTCCATGACGATCTGTCGATCGTTGTAAATGTCGGTTCCCCAGTCGAATTCGACGTAAATCACCGAGATGCCGACACCTGCGGAACTTCGAACCGCTTCGACGCCGTTGGCACCATTGATCGCCGTTTCGAGTGGAATCGTAATGAGGGCTTCGACTTCTTCCGGCGCCATTCCTGGCGCTTCGGTCATCACCACGACGCGCGGCCGATTGAGGTTCGGAAAGACATCAATGTCCATCTGAAGCGTTTTCCAGCCGCCGAATCCCATGAGGAATAGGGAGAAGACCACGACGAGGAGCCGCTGATGCAGGGCGAATCGGATGATGGCGTTAAGCATGATATATTTGATGGTTGATGTTTGATGGTTGATGTGAAATGGGAGGAGGTTCGATGGTTGATTCCTTCACATCAACCATCAAACATCTCACATCCAACATCAATGATTGTGTCCTGCGTGCGGATCGACCCCGCCGCCCGCTTTGTTTTTTAGTGCGACTTGCATTTGATGCGCTCCGGTGAGCGCAACCGTGTCGCCAGGGAACAACGATCCGTCGTTGGCAATCACGACCCACAATTGGTCCTGATACTCCACCTGCACGGGTCGTTGGTCGAAGTGGTCGCCATTTTCTAGGAACACAAAAGTCTCGGCCCCTTCTTGGGCGACCGCATCGACGGGAAGGACGATTCGGTCTTGCCACTGCTCGATGGGAACACGAAGCTGTATGCGCTGTCCTGGTTTGAAACGCCAAGTCAAAAAACGATGTCCCTCGGAAGTCTGCCTGTCGCTAACCACTTCGTTGGGTAGGTCGACAAAAAACAACTGCGCCCGCGATTCCGATTCGACTTCGTTGTCGATGTAGACAATTTTTAGTCCCTCGACCGTGTCCGCTCCTTGACGGTTGTTTTCGAGCACTGCGGTAATATCCCAGGCCGATTCGTCGGTCGCTTGCATGCGAGCGGCATGGGTGATCTCGTCGGCATCGTGCTCGAAGGCCCGCCCCTCCATATACAACTCGTCGAGATCGGCCAGCGTAGCCAGCGCATCGCCGGCACGGACCATCGATCCTTTGTTGATGTTGATTGTTTGCACCATAAACAGGTGGGGGGCCGGAGTCTCTCCTTGCCGTGCAACGTTTTCATGCGAGGGGAAGGCCGGGGCACGCACTTCAAGCTCTCTCAGCAAACGCCGGTCGCGAATGATGGTAGTAATCTGGTCGGAAGATAAGCCATGCAGCAGCAACGATTCACGGTTGGCATTGAGGACCGCCTCGAGTTTTTGCTTCGAGTATTTCCGTGCCAGAAGCGTCTTTCCCGCAATCACTCCGCTCGCACCCAGGCTAGAAAGCCGAGTAATCTCTCGCTCTTCAACATCGAGTTCTCCTAAGGTTTCCAAAAACGAAGCCTGGGCTTGGACAAGGTCTTCGTGGGTTAGCCGGACTTTGAATAGCAAAGTCCCCGGCTCGATCGCCTCGCCCTGGATGACATGCACCGATGCGACCACACCGGTCATCGGCGATGCCACTTGCACCTTGGTGCGTCCCGGAAGCTCGACCACGCGAGCGGGAACATTCAGCGTTCGGGTAAACGTCCCCAGCTTGATCGGTTGCAGCATGTCTTCGGTCAACCCGATGTTGCGACGGGCCTGTTTGGATAAATGCAGCGAACTCGACTCTTCATGGCCCGCGTGGCTATCGTCGTGACCTCCGTGGTCGTGCCCCTCATGGTCTTCTGCGTCTGCCGTTGAGGTCTGCTTGAAAAGCGGTAGCCAGCGGCTTTGGGTAGCTGCTAATCCCGCAGCAATGGCAAGCAGGCAACCGAGGAAAACGAAGACGCGGATTTGAGACGGATTGGTTGACATCGTAAAAGGCTCCGCAAAGCACGTGGGGAATACGAGGAAACGTGAAGTGTGCAAATGTTGACATCGTGGCACGACTCTCCGAGTCGTGAACTGAAATCACGACTCGGAGAGTCGTGCCACAAAAGATCAAATAAGAAGCACGCACTTGGCAAGATGGGCGCGCAGCGACACCGTGGGTGAAGCAAGGTCAGGCAAAAGAAGGAAAGAATCAAACCCGTTGCCAAGAACAAAATCTAGTGAAGCCCCCTGGATGCAATTCGTGGAGCTGAGAAACATGTTGAGCAGCATCAAGTCAGCGCAACTTTGTGCTTCCGGGGCAGGCCACTGGCAGTCCGGCTGGTGGCATGCGTGCGGAACGGGCTGTTGCGATTCGTGGTCGCCGTGTTGATGCCCTCCCCCCGCGGAATGAGGCTGCTCCGATTGGGGCTGCTCAGATTGACAACAGCCGCTTGGTTCGCAACACAGACCGCTTATGCCACGCGATTCGTGCGCACAGCAACCCATCGCAGCATGCACGAAAATGACAGCAGTAGTGAGCAGGTGTACGAACCGAGTCATAGCCAGCAAGCAAAATCAGGGAAAAGAGGTGAGCAAGTGCCTGAATTAGACAGGGTTGTCTTTTCTAAGTCCAGACCGATAGGAAATATTGTCAGGCAAGCTGCAAAGTCATAAAAACCGCAAGGACGGCGTAAGCTGCTACACTAATCAGCCCACGCCCCCGTAGCTCAACTGGATAGAGCACCGCTCTTCTAAAGCGGATGTTGCAGGTTCGAGCCCTGCCGGGGGTACTCAACAGGTCTCGCAGGAGGGCGCGCGGGAAGGGGACATCGAGAACACTTCAGCATCGCCGTAAGTCACTTGCTGTCTAGATTTCCCGGACGATTGCCAAGTGTGAGCCGCAACGCGCTAGCGTCGGGTAGCCGCTGGGTAACGCTTTGCCTCTGCTACCCGACGCTAGCGCGTTGCGGCTCACACTCGCAGCTTCACGTCGGTCGGTTTGCGGTCGGCATAGCGCGTACGAATCGGCTTGACGACTTCGGCTAAGAACTCGTCGACTTGGTCAGCGCTTCGGCCGACGAGTTGTGTGGCATCAACGGCGGCGGCGATGTCGACGCCCGCAAAGGCTTCGTCGCCAGCCAAGCGGTCAAGCAAATCGTTAGGCCGACCGTGCATTTTTACTTCAGCCCCCGCGGCTTGGCTATGCTGGCGAATGCGTTCGTGCAAGTCTTGCCGATCGCCACCCGCGGCCGCGGCGGCCATGAGTAGGTTTTCGGTGGCCATGAAGGGCAACTCTTCCCGCAAACTGCGAGCAATCACTTCAGGGTAAATCACCAACCCACTGGCAATATTCTGATAGAGAATCAAAATGGCGTCGATGGCCAAGAAAGCTTGGGGAATCACGAGCCGGCGGTTCGAGCTGTCGTCGAGGGTGCGCTCCATCCATTGCGTGGCGGTGGTCGCAGTGGTGCTCGACTGCAAGCTCATCACATAGCGGGCGAGCCCGGCGATTCGCTCCGAACGCATGGGGTTGCGTTTGTACGCCATCGCCGAAGAGCCGATTTGACTTTTCTCGAACGGCTCTTCCACTTCTTTGCGGTGGGCGAGAATGCGCAAATCGTTGGTCGCCTTGTGTGCTGAAGTCGCGATGCCGGTAAGCACGTCGAGCACCTGGGCGTCGATCTTGCGAGAATAAGTTTGGCCCGTGACGGCGTAGGTCGCGTCGAAACCCATTTTTTCGGCAACGAGCCGTTCCAGCTTGCGAACTTGGTCGCCGTCGCCATCGAACAATTGCAGAAAACTTGCCTGCGTACCCGTCGTGCCTTGGGTGCTGCGAGCACGAAGGTTGGCCAGCCGGTGTTCGAGCTCTTCTAGGTCGAGCACCAAGTCATAAGCCCAGAGACATGCACGCCGACCTACCGTGGTCGGTTGCGCCGGTTGCAGGTGGGTAAACCCAAGCGTGGGGAGGTCGCGATACTTCTCGGCAAAGGTGGCAAGTGAATCGATGACGCTTGCCAGTCGCGAGCAAACGAGTTGCAATGCTTCGCGATGCAAGAGGAGATCGGTGTTGTCGGTCACAAAACAGCTGGTCGCGCCAAGATGGATAATGGGCCGAGCGTCGGGACACTGATCTCCGTAAGCATGGACATGCGCCATCACGTCGTGACGCAACTCGCGCTCATGTTTCGCGGCGGCCTCGAAGTCGATGTCATCGACGTGAGCTTTGAGTTGGGCAATTTGTTTCTGTGAAACGGGCAACCCCAACTCGGCCTCGGCCTCGGCCAGCGACACCCAGAGCCGCCGCCAGGTGCTGTGCTTGTGCTGCGGACTGAAGAGTTGGCTCATCTCCGCGGAAGCATAACGGCTGATCAGCGGATTTTCGTATTGATCGAAGGGCATGAGGAAATTCGGAATGCGGAATGAAAATTAGCCGCGATGCGACGCATCGCCGGAGCGAACCCACATTGTACCTATCTCCAGCGATATGCGGCAGACCCGCTACATATTCGTAAGATCGTCTTCACGGGTGCCGCCTAGCAGCGAGTCGAGTGCGCTGGCGACCGCCGAAGCATGCTCTTTGGGAGCATCCTTCGGCAAGTAGATGCGGCAGACCAATTGGTTGACCGGCAGGTGCTTGTAGAGCTCGTGGTCGGTGAGCGCTCGGAGTTGCTTGGTGGCCGATCGATACAGAAAATTTTGTCCCGCGGCAGCCGTTTTGGGGTCAGGACGGTCGATATGCTGCGGCAAGTCGACGATCATTTTCATGTTGCGCAATTCGTCGGGCAGCGATTCGCGGATCGCGTGTTCGGTGAGCGTTGCGCTGCGCAGGACTTCGGCGGCGGCCGGATCGACGCGCGTTCTTTCGTCTGCCGCGACCCAGTCGACTTGCCGAGCAAGTAGGGCCTGCCAACGTGGTGCCAGTTCGCGTTTCCGGGGATCGTCGCTTTGATCCCAAGAGGCGACATCCACAAGTAGCGACCATTCGGTAAAACGCTGGTAGGCGTCCAGGTGTTCTAAAGGATTGCCGGGGAAAAGCAAATCTTTGCTGTCGTGAAAGAGCCCTTTGAGCGTCATGTCGATCGCTCGTACCGTACGGTGGAAGTAAACCGCACGGAACAATTCGCTGCGCGCCTGTCGAAACCGAACCAAAGCGTTCATACCCCGGTCGTGAATCGTAAACCCCTTTTCACTAAAAAAGCTGTATCGCAAAAGTCGATCAAGGTCGTAAGCCCGTTCGCTATAGCCCGACATATAAGCATCACGAAGTACAAAATCCATATTGTCGACAGTATAGAGCCCACAAAAAAGACTCCGCAACATCACCAACCACCGAGGCCTCTCGTTTGCGTCTTCGCGAGCAGGCCGCGTAATCAACCAAGCCACCTGTTCAGGATCGATCGTCTCGCCCGCCTCCATACGGCTATTGGGGCAAGCTCGTACCTTCCGCAGTAGGTCGCCCAACTCGTGGCGAATAATGTGCGACCCAAGCGTTTCATGCGTCAGCCCAAAATCTTTCAGAAAATGTTCGTCGAAAAAATGCCCAAACGGGCCGTGGCCCACATCATGCAGCAAAGCCGCCAGCCGCGCCAAGCATTCCACATACCCACGACTGGGAACGTCGGGGCAAACTTCCTTCAGGCTAGGATAAAGCGATTCGATAGCCCGGCTGGCCATGTGCATCGCCCCGACGACGTGCTGAAATCGCGTGTGCTCGGCCGACGGATAGACCCACCAGGCAGTTTGCAGTTGATGAATCTGTCGGAGCCGTTGCAGCCAGGGGTGGTCCAGCAGAGCGCGCTCCGAGATTTCGCCATCGCTGTCAACATTATCGACGACGGAGATGAAGGGGATATAGCCATGAATCGGGTCATGGCAAAGACTTTCGCGTAGGAGATCGGGCATAAAGCACATTGTCGCGACGAAGGCTATCGCAGGCAAGTAGGGCAATTGCAGCCGGAGCAGGAACAACCGACGAAGGAGGAAGCAAGAGCAGCGTGCCTTGGGACCTCGAAGCGGAACTTGATCTCCCTGGCTATCTCTATTAGCGATTGTGGTAGCCAGCAGCCTCTTCGGGGTCAGCAAAGTCTTTCAGGAGGAAGTCTTCATACAATTGCTCGTTGGCATTTTTCGTCTCCCGATAGTCGATCTAGTCGTTGCCTAGGTCGGCTTGTAAATCTCTAGCACTGTGGATGACTCGCAGAATTTCGACGCCATCATCCATCGGTACATAGAAAATCTGGTACGGTTTGACCAATGCCATCCGAGTGATTCCATCCAATCGCGGATCGACAGCATTTTGCAAGGGGAATTTGGCTAACAACTCAAAGCGGCCAATAAATTTACGGCGAAACTTCCTCGCCGTCGAAAGACTGTGCTCACATAGATATTCAGCAATTCTCTTTAGGTCACGCTCGGCAGGTTCAGAAAGTTGGAATTGGCTCATTCCTGGGAATCGATTTTAGCGTTGTCAAGAATTGCTTGATCGAAAATCTCGCCAATGTGATTAGCCATCGCCCTCGGTGTTTGGAAAGTTTTTGAGTCGCCTTTGGCGATCGCATCCTTCCCTTCCTGCACAAGTTCTTGAAGCCGGTCGTTGGAAAGTGGGGGAGCATCCGCGTGAAAACTCTCTGGTTCCTCACTACGACCGAGCAGCGCATCGATCAATTGGAACTGTTGTGCTTCAGGCAAATCTAACGCTGCGGAGAGTACCGTACGCGTATTGTTATCAAGCATGACCGATTCTCCTTGGAGGGTTCATTTGCATCCTACCACAGCC
>JAADIN010000012.1 GCA_013151315.1 Planctomycetota bacterium
AAAGCCGAAACCGATCATCGATCGAACGACTCCACTCACCGAGGTAGAGGCCCTCGGAGTCGAGAGCAGTATCGGTTGGCTCGGAACTCAGGGGCATAAGGCGGTTTTTAGGCTGACAGGCCTAGCAGCGTTGTTAATGTCCTCCTTGATGGTGTAATTTCATTTCAAGGGCGTCATGCCCACGAAAGTATCGGAAATTCTAAAGGTATGGGCTTGCTTCCCCTCATAGACAGATTTTACCGATAACGACTCGGCTTGCAAGTCTTTGTTGAAAAAACCCTGGAATATCGCAGATGAGCCCGCTCACCGACTCGATCGCATTGGTCGTGCCAAAAAATGGCGATCTGCGAACTTTGTTTCGCCCCTTGGTTTCCTCCGGGCTGAACACCGAGCACAAGGCCCCCTCCTGCGAAGCCTCCTGCCTTTCGAAGCCACGCCAAAATGCCCGTTTCGGCGTTTTTCTTCTGAGATTTACCGCTCGATGGCTGATTTATAGATAGGCAGGCAGTATCGGTCCGTCTCCCGTCTCGACCTACAGCGACTATTTTTGCCGCAACTCAGTAGGAAACAACACCTTACGCCATCCGAGCAAGAGCCTTCGGCCTCCTTCGTCAGGCAGATAACCGCTGCCCAGCAGGGGCTTTTTTGACTTCATCCTGATGATGGTACGCTAACAATTTGACAGGGACGACTAGCTAACGGAATCGCAGGAGCAAACAAAGCTCTGGTCGTCTACCTCCGTTTAATTTTGGGATGAGGTGTGAGCCGCACGGCGCTAGCCGCGGGTTTCGGAGCGTAGCGGTATGCCCCTAGGCCCGACGCTAGCGCGTTGCGGCTCACCTCCATAATCCCAATTTTTAGTTATGCCAAAGTACTAAAATCCGAATTCCCCGCCGAATCCTTCCATCATCCCTCCCGGCCCGCCCAGACCGCCACGGGGGTTGCGTCGAGAATCTTGGCCCCCTTCTAGGGCTTGCTGATACTTGGCAACGGGCTCCGCGTCCTCAATCTCCCCTTGCAAGAACAACCGGCCGGCCGCGTCCATCAGCACGGCTCGCGTCGGTACGGTAAGATCCCGGTTGCGGTTGCTCAGCTTCTCTCCTCCACGGAAATCCAGCAAGGTAACGCCCGTCTGGAAATCGAATTCGGAATCTTGCTCGGTGGTGAATTTGTAATTTGACCAAATAACGGTTGCTTTCTCACGGATATTGATGACGCTACCGCGTGAAAAAAAGTCCGCACGGGCAATCTCCGCTGCGTACTCGCTGTTGAGGGCTTGGACGAGCAGTTCGGCTTTCGGTTCGACGTTGAAGCTCGACTCTTTGGTCGGTTTTGCACTGACTAGGTAGATGCGCGCCGGGAGGGGAACACTAGCAATGGGGCTCGGCTTGCTCCAGTCGGTGAAGCGGTAGGTAAGGCTCGCTCCCTTAAGCTTCCCGCGCCGCTCGGAGACGGTCGGGTCCAATGTTCCTTTTTTCGCGAGGTTGTTGTTCACGTCGCTGAGCACCAAACGGATCCGATAGCGATACTTCCGTCCCGGCGCTGCCGAGTTGTCGAAATAGCGGAATAACATATGCGAGGTGACGCCGTCCCAGGAGAAATCTGACAACGCGGTTCCAGCCCGCCTCGTACTCATTCCGCGTCCCCCCATGCCGCCGGCCCCCATCTCCATTCCCATGCCCATTCCCATCTCCATTCCCATGCCTCCCCCTCGCATGCCTCCTCCTCGCATGGGAGCTCCTCCGCGAGGTGATCCGCGCCGTGAGGAGCCCCTCTTGCCCGATCGAGTTCCTCGTCGAGCGCCTTCTCGATCCGAAATCGAGGGGCCGGCAAAAATATCCTCTTCGCCAGTCGTCTCGTCGATTTCTTCCTCAGCTTCCTCTTCCTGCGCATTTTCGTCGCGTTCCGAAAGAAGTGGCATCGAAGAGTGGCTCGCCTGCTCGTCCCACTCTCGCAAGATCAGCGGTGGCAACGGGTGGGTCAGAATAGGATGGTTGTAGTCGGGATCAATAACATCGGGCACGTTGACCGGATAGGTATCGAGCTTTTTCTCAATCGTTTTGCCGCTGGCAGACGCGATCGTTTTCCAATCGGCTTGTCCTGCGTCGGTGATTTCGGCGCGCTGGACCTGATAGCCACGATAGACAGGAAGGTCACGACGTGGGTCATAGCCTCGCGCGCTTTGCAGTGCGTCGTCGTAGTGCTGATTCTGTAGTTCGATAGGAACTTTGGCGAGCAGCGTCACCCAGGAGTCGGCCTTGACCTGTTCAAACCCCTGCAATTGAGCCCCAGTTCGAGGATTCACAACGATCGTCCCGCCCTTTTTGGTCGCTTTTGCATCACGGCCCGCTGCGCCGCCTTCTGCTCCGAACAGTCCGCCTCCTCGTGGCCCTCCTCTTGGGTCCTCACCGCGATTACGCTGGCGTTGGTTTTCCCGTTCTTTTTTCTTCCGTTTCTCGTCTGCAATAGCTTGAAGTTGCTTTCTCGCGATGGTCTTCGGGTCGGAGAAGGCCCAAAGGCCTGAATCGCCATGCACTTCGAGATCTTCGGCCGTCAGCAGTTCCGGATCGGTACGCAAGCCGATCGGCTCGAGCAAGCGGCGGTTGAAGCCGTAGTCGTAGGGAGGAAATTGGCGTCGTGGAATTTCCTTCATCATTTCGCTGCTGACAGGCTGGGCGACGAGTAGATTCCCATCGTCTATATTCCCTTCGTCATCGGCATTCCAACGAAAGCCCTTGATGTGGGCATCGGCGCGCGTGGCGAGCTGCTGCATATCTTCAGGATCTTGGTCGTCACCGAGGCGCTCACGACCAATGGCAGACCAAAGCAACCATGCCGCACATACCACGATGCCTGCCATGCCAATCTTCTCGCCATGAGCGAGCAGTAACCGCACGAAAGCATTGCCACCTTTTAGATTTGCCTGCATCGTCAGATCTCCGATTAAATAAGTAGGCAGTAGGCAGAATATGGACTACCAACTGCCGATGGCCAACCTTTTTTTAGGTGCCAGCCAGTTCGTTGCTATCTTCTGCACGGTTATCTTCTTCACGGCTGCCTTCTTCAGCACCCGGCACGTTGAGTATTTCTTTGTTGGGCTCTCCGTAGATGAGGACCACGCCTTGAATCTCAACCGTGGCAAAGTTGGGGTCTTCGAGTTGCCCTTGCTGACCGGAGGATCTCCTTCGACCTCCCGACGACGCTCTGCCGCCTGTCGACCGAGATTTTTCTGGATTGATACGAAGCCATTTCACCTCGACAGGCAAGGGAGCGTTGGCACACTCGAGAAGCACTTGAGGAAGCCAGCGTTGATCCATCATGAGTATCATGTGGACAGGCAACTGGCGGAACTCGGCACTTAAGTTTTCTCCCGAAATCGGCTGTCCTGTGGGATCGAGATATCGGTTGGCAAGCACGTCGGAACCCTCGCCGCGTGGGCCGCCCATTCCTCCGCCCATTCCGCCGCCATACCCCATGCCTCCATCTCCGCCTCGGGGGCCCATGCCCATTTCACCACCGCCATATCCCATGCCCATTTCACCGCCCATCATGCCTCCCTCGCCTCCCATCATACCCATTCCACCGCCGCCAAGCCCCATGCCGGAAGAACCCGCAGCACCTTCTGCTGGCGGCATGTAGATTTTTCCTTGGCGTTGACTGCTTCCGATGGCGGGTCGACCTACTTGCAGCGTGACAATTTCCCGAACGGCCGTGTTGTCGGGGCGAGTCGCGCCGCGCTGTTTGTTGGTTTTGGCAATCACGTGCAGCAAGGTTTCGTAGACCCAGAGGTCTTCCTGAGTAATCCACACCTGATCGTGCGTCGGCATCTTGGCAAAGGAAAGTCGCGACTGCAAAGCCCCTTGATCGAGCCACTCGACCAAGTAATCGTCTTCTTCCTCTTCGCCAGAAGTGGAGCGCCTGCGACCCCCGGGGAATCCGCCCCCCAACCCACCACCAAACTCACCGCCAAACTCACCACCCATTCCCCCGAATCGGCTACCTCCTGGCCGAGATCGCCCCCCTTTTCCGGTGGTTTTCCTGGCTTGGACGATCTCGAGCAAAGCTTCAAATCGATTCTGAATATAGTTTCGGTACAAACCTCGCATGTCGGAACTAATTTTATCTCGGAACTTTCGGCCTTCCATATGGTCGATGAATTCGTCGCCAAGCACATTGTCCTTCGGCCAATAGAGGACCTCGGTACGTTGATGTTCGTAGAGATCGCTCCACACTTGATAGACGCTCTCCCGTTGGTCGACAGTTTGCTTCAGATTACCCTGGATCACTTCTTCGTTGGGATGGAACGCCTCTCTGCGGAGAGCTTCCAGAGCGCTAAACTGGCCGTTGATGGCGCTCTTCCGCGACGAAAATCGCGACTCGAGATCGCCGGCAGCCAAATACCAACAAGTCACGGCCACGAGCGTACCGAGAGCGCTGAGCACCCAAAAACGCTGCTGCCAGAGGACTTTTGCGATGGCGCGTACTTGATCCATGGTTTGATGTTTTCCTTACGCAGTCTTGCGGTCTCAAAAAATCCGAAACTCGAAATGCCGTTTCATTACCCGCACGGGTCTTCTATCTCACCGGACCTCGTCTGACTCTTGCGCGGCTGCAGCTTCCTGTTCTCGCAGCCTTTGTTCAGCCATTTCGTGGCGCTCACTCTTGGTCTTAGGATGCCAGCAGAACTGCACGATGAAATCGTAACGTTTCAGCGTAATCAGTTTCGACTCTTCCTCTTCGGTATCGTCGATTCCAATTCCCGGGCCTAATCTTGCCTCGGGGCGGGCCCGGGCCCTCTTGCCTCCTAGCTCCGCCTCGGGGTCAATGATTTCGTCACGCAGTTTATCTCCCCACGCTCTCCAGGGATGGCTGATTCCCAGATCGACGAACGAGACCTTCACCATTTCGTTTTTGTCGCCATCAGGCAGCTCGACAAACCCCTCCTCCAGGGTTTTGATGAGGGTGTTGTTGACGAACCGAGCCGTGTCGTTTCGCTTGTCAAGATTGTGGTAGTGATGGCCCGTCAGTTCGATGACCCAGCCAGGCCCCGCCAGACCGGCATCTCCGCCTTCAGCCGACTCTCCAGCAACGCCCTCGTCGAATCTGCCGTATTCCTCTTCCTCCTCCTCGCTCGGATCGCTGTCGGATTGCAAGCCGCGAGAATCAAGATACTGCTGTTGGACAAGAGAAATATACTCGCTTTGTACGTTGGCAAAGTGCTGCACGTCGATCGAGGAGATATGAAGCTCGTTGCGATTGCTAAAATCCTCGAGGGTATCTTTCCGCTCCTCAAGAGGGCGCAGATCCCGTGGCAGCGCGGCATCAATCGCTTTCATCAATTCGAGCCAGCGCATCCGGCCTTCGACGTTGCTTACCAAGTTTTGGCCGGTCTGCTGAATAGTTTCAAATGCCTCGTGAAGGGTCGAGCTTTCCGATTTGTATCCGGCCGAAACTCTTTTGACGTTATCCGCACTGCGCTCGGCGGTTTTCATTTCCTGCGTATCGGTTTCGCTCCAAGCGGAAACGTGGGTGAGGTAGTTGAAGGTCAAACCGACCAGGATCGCCGCAATACCCGCCACAGCCCACGGCTTCTTGGCGCGGATGAGCCGCGAGCGGACGATTTCCTCTGGCAGCAGATTCGTACCGATTTCGGAGGCCCCAAGGCCTTGGACGCACAGCCCATAGGAAACCGCGAAGCTCAAAATGTTTTCTTTGAATTGTGGTCGTGCTGCCGCGCTGCCGGCCGACAGACGTTCGAACTCCTCGATTGGCACAACCTCTTGTTCCAAATTTTGCGAGAGATAGCGCTGCAAGCCGGGCAACTTCATTGCGTTGCCCAGGGCAATCATTTCGCCAATCTTCGCCGTTTTCTCGATGCTCCTAAAATAGCCCAACGAGCGTTGGATCTCTGCCAGCAGGTCGCTAAACACGGGCCGCATCGCCTGGAAGACGGCCTTGGGATCGTCGGCCTGGGTCGCGTTGCGCTTGAGATGCTCTGCTTTGACGAACGTAAGTTTGAGCTCCTTACTGAGCATTTTCGTAAAATGGTTGCCGCCGATGGGGATGTTCCGCTGCCAGACGCGATAACCGTTGGTGACGACCAAATCCGTGGTGTCGGTGCCGAGCGAAATGACGACCGTCGATTCTGGCGGGTTTTGTGGATCGTAGGCTCGCGAACGAAGATCTTCGAGACGATCGAAGCAAACATAGTTGTAGACGGCCAAGGGAGTCAGTTGAATCAGATCGACTTCGATACCGGCAGCTTCCAAGGGCTCCAGCGCCCGAGCTACCTGATCTCGTTTCATGGCAAAGAGCCCGACTTCTGGCTCGAGTGCGAAACCGTCTTCTTCGCTGCCGCCGGTCAGTTGCTGGTAATCCCAGACGACATCCTCGAGATCAAACGGGATCTGCTGACGGGCTTCGTATTTGACGATGTCAGGAATCTTCTTCGATTCGACCGGCGGCAACTTGATGAAACGGGCCAAGCCGCTTTGACCTGCCACGGAGATCGCCACCCGATCGCCCACGAGCTCATTTCGCGAGAGAAACTGCTCGAGCGCCTCGCGTATGAGTTCCTCGGGCTCGGCCTCAGGTTGGGAGAGAATCTTGGGATATTCGATGTAGTCGAACGACTCAACAACGATTTGCTGATCGTCCTTTTCGTGCGCGCGACAGCGGAGCGCTTTGAGAGCGCACTGCCCAATATCAATCCCCCAAACGGCATTGCTCTTTGCCATACCAAGAATTCCTCTGTTCCAGCAGACTCCCGGCCCTCTCACGCCAGCTTCATTCTAGCCTAGAACTGCCGGTTGTATAGGATTTCGCCTGAATCCTCCCCGCTTTTACGTCAAAGAGGTCAAAATAGCCACGATCTGACAGATCGCCGGAGGAAAACCGTTTTTCGGACGATTGCAAAGATGTGAGCCGCACGGCGCTAGCCGCGGGTCAGTAGCTGGGTAATGCTTTGCTTCCGCTGCCCTCCTCCGCTGCCCTCCTCCGCTGCCCTCCTCCGCTGCCCTCCTCCGCTGCCCTCCTCCGCTACCCGACGCTAGCGCGTTGCGGCTCACACGAATCACTTCCTGCACGCAGGGCAGACGGCTCGCAATCGCTTCCCAAATAAGCGATAATCACCTGTGAACGCTAACCGACTAACTACCAACGACGAACCCACCTCTATGATAGTGACCATCGATGGGCCTGCTGGGGCGGGAAAAAGCAGTGCCGCACATAGTTTGGCAAAGAGGCTAGGATTCCGCTTCCTGGACACCGGGGCCATGTACCGCGCTATCACCCTGGAAGCAATGAGACGCCAAATCGACTGGAACGACTCGGGAGCCCTGGCCAGCATTGCCGAGAATCTCGACCTCCGAATCACCGATGATTGCGTGTTTCTCGGTGGTGAAGACGTAACCGACGCAATTCGTTCGTTCGACGTAACTACGCATACTCGCCACGCTGCCGACAACCTCGCCGTACGGCAGCGGATGGTTCAGTTGCAGCGAGAGCTCACCGCGGATGCCGATTTCGTCACCGAAGGCCGCGATCAGGCGACCGTCGTCTTTCCCGATGCCGAGTACAAAATTTATCTCACTGCCGGCGACGAAGTTCGTGCTCAGCGTCGATACCAGGATCTGATTTCCCGCGGAGAGCAGGTGACCCTCGCCGAAGTCCTGCAAAAGCAACAAGAACGAGACGAGCGAGATCGGCAGCGGGAAATAGGGGGGCTACGGAAGGCCGAGGACTCGATCGAGGTCTCGACCGATGGCATCTCACCCGAGGAAGTCGTCCAGCGGCTCGAAGAAATTGTGAGTGCGTGTCGGTAAAAGGGCGTACCGGCGCCGAGCAGTTTCCCCGGAGTGAGCCGCAACGCGCTAGCGTCGGGTCGAATGACATAGCGGCCCGAGCAGCATACCGGCATGCCCCCCGTTTGCCTGACGCTAACGCGTTGCGGCTCACATAGAGGCGGGTTTTTACCCAAAAGATGAAACCCGGGGAAATGTTAGGACGAAACCCCAAGAGAGGGGGAGAGGAATGACAAGCCTAACAACCACCGAGAACTCGAGGAAATCCTGTCCCTGCTCCCTGCCCACTACCCAGCAACCCGATTGTATCCCCACCCCTAATTTGCTACGATTGCAGGCTTCCTTCCGCCAAACCTGGATGCATGAGCTGCCGACGTAGGCAGTCGGGCTGGCGACGACTCTAACAATGGGATCGAAGGGAGGCGTCGGTCGCTTCCCGGGCAATCTGGAAATGGTTTTGTAGTTTTATGGTCGACCGTAACTTAGTTCGAGAATTTGACGTTTCTGAAGAGGATTGGATTGATGCAATCGGCGAGCTGGCCGATGGCGATACGAGCTGGCTTGAAAGCAAGTACGTCGATGTCAACCAAATCGTCGAAGGTAAAATCATTCGGGTAGACGAAGAATTCGTCCTCATCGATGTCGGATACAAGAGTGAAGGAACGGTCGCTCGAAACGAGTGGGAAGGTGAAGGCGAAGAAGATCCGCCAGAAGTTGGCCAAACGGTTCGCGTACTTGTCGAAGATGTAGAAGATACGCAAGGCCGCCTCGACGAGCGCGGCATGATCGTCTTGAGCAAACGCAAGGCGGAAAAAATCGAGAAGTGGCTCAAGGTCATGGAGACCGTCCACGAAAACGACGTGGTTTCTGGCGAAGTCATGCGGAAAATCAAAGGCGGATTGTTGGTCGACATTGGCGTCAACGTGTTTCTACCCGCCAGCCAAGTCGATATTCGTCGTCCCCACGACATTGGGGAATACATTGGCCAAACGATCGAGTGTCTGGTTCTCAAGATCGACGAAGCGCGCCGCAACATCGTGGTCAGCCGTCGTAGCTTGATCGAAGCCCAGCGTGCCGAGAAGAAGGCCGAGCTGCTCAAAGAACTCGAAGTTGGCCAGTCTCGCCTCGGAATTGTCAAAAACATTGCCGACTTTGGGGCGTTTGTCGACCTGGGCGGCATCGATGGCCTGCTCCACATCACCGACATGAGTTGGGGTCGAATCAGCCATCCGTCGGAAATGGTCAAAATCGATGACGAGCTTGATGTCCAAATCTTGCACATCGATTACGAGAAAGAAAAAATCGCGCTGGGCCTCAAGCAAAAGACCCCAAGCCCGTGGGTGAATGTAGGAGACAAGTATCCTGTCAATTCGACCGTCCAAGGCACCGTGGTCAACGTGATGAGCTACGGAGCTTTCGTCAAATTGGAAGATGGCATCGAAGGGTTGGTGCATATCAGCGAGATGTCGTGGACGAAACGCATTAGCCATCCGAGCGAAATTGTTTCGATTGACGATTCGATCAGTGTTGTGGTCTTGCGAATCGACGAGCAGAAGCAGGAAATCTCGCTCGGTATGAAGCAGACCGAAGCCAATCCTTGGGAAAAGGTGGCCGACAGATATCCCACCGATTCGCTCATCTCGGGCAAGGTAAGAAACCTGACCAACTACGGGGCCTTCATCGAAATCGAAGAAGGTATCGATGGGCTGCTGCATGTGAGCGATATGTCTTGGACTCGCAAAATCAGCCATCCCAACGAGGTCGTGGAAAAAGGTCAAGACATCAAGTGCAAGGTGCTCTCGGTCGACCAACAGCGCCGGCGAATCGCGTTGGGGCTGAAGCAGATGGACGAGGATCCTTGGGCTACCGATATTCCCAATCGGTATCAGCAGGGGCAGCTCGTCAAAGGTGCCGTGACGAAGATCACCAACTTTGGCGTTTTCGTTGGCCTGGAAGATGGGCTCGAAGGCCTGCTGCACATTTCCGAGTTGGCCGACCACAAGGTCGAGAACCCGCAGGAAGTGGTCAACGTGGGCGACGAGATCGAAGTGAAAATCTTGCGTGTCGATTCCGAAGAGCGGAAAATTGGTTTGTCTCGCAAACGGGTCGAATGGGCTGAAGAAGACGAAGCGGCAGCCCTGGCGGCTGAGGAAGCCGAAGCTGCGACACGTTCCGATTCTTCCGATCTGAAGGGTGGCATCGGAGGCGATTCCGGGCCCCTGTTTAAGCCGGCCTCGGCTGAAGAAACGCCTGCTGCTGAAGAAGCGCCTGCTACAGAAGAAGCGCCTGCTACAGAAGAAGCGCCTGCTGAAGAAGCGGAGAAGGTGTCTCCTGAAGCTGAGGAAGCTCCTGCCACGGAAGAGACGGCAGAATCGTCCCAGACGTAACGAGTGCAAACGGCAAGAAGTGATTTTGCCGGATGCGAGGGTAGTTTGCGAAAACATCAGAGGGCGTTGCGGGTTATGACCCGCGACGCCCTTGTTTTTGTTACGGCCGGCGCGTTGGGAACATTCGTCCTACTTCATCGTCTCTTGCTCGGATTGTAGGGAGCTCGTGGTACTCGTCGATAGGGTTAGTGTCGCCCTCTCCTTTATCCTTCCCGCGCGGTATTTCCACCATGGCAAAGACACTCACTCCAAGCAAACGCAGCTCTGCGGTACAAACTCCGTTGGAAACCTACCTGCGTGAGATCAACGAGACCGCGCTGCTCAACGCCGATGAAGAGAAAGAGCTGGCCGTGCGCATCGGCAACGGCGATTCGATGGCACGCGACCGGATGGTCCGAGCCAATCTCCGGCTGGTCGTCAACATTGCCCGAGGCTACTCCGGCAAAGGGCTCAGCCTGCAAGATTTGATTGAAGAGGGCAACCTGGGCCTTTTGCGAGCTGTCGAAGGATTTGATCCGACGATGGGCACACGATTCAGCACGTACGCCAGTTATTGGATCAAGCAGTCGATCAAACGTGCTTTGATCAACACGGGCAAAACGATCCGCATTCCGGCTTACATGGTCGAGCTGCTCTCCAAATGGCGTCGGGCCACGGCTCGTTTGACTGAGGAACTCGATCGTAGTCCGACGGCCGAGGAAGTGGCTCGCGTGCTGGGCTTGCCCAAGAAAAAGCTGCCGATCATCAAGAAAGCCATCAAAATCTACAACGCCACACCGCAGACCGATCAGACCGAATCGGGTTGGACGCTTGGCGAAATGGTGATGGACGAGCGTCAGCAAAGCCCTGACGAAGCATTGGTCGAGAGCGACAGTCTGCGTCATGTAATGGAAATGCTCGAAACGATGGACGAGCGAGAAGCAACGGTACTACGTATGCGATTTGGGCTCGACCAGCACGAACCCCGAACGCTCAAAGAAATTGGCGAGCAATTGGGGCTCACCCGCGAGCGGGTGCGTCAGATCGAAACGGAAGCTC
>JAADIN010000072.1 GCA_013151315.1 Planctomycetota bacterium
GCAACCCGAACGTCATTCTCTGCGAACGGGGCATTCGCACCTTCGAGAGCCACACGCGATTCACCTTGCCGCTGGCGACGGTCGCTTTTGTGCAGCAGAAGACCCACTTGCCGATTATTGTCGATCCTAGCCACGGCACGGGACACACGTATTTGGTCCCTTCAATGGCTCGGGCAGCCATCGCAGCCGGTGCCGACGGGCTGATCGTCGAAGTCCACCCGAATCCCGATAAGGCGCTGAGCGATGGCTACCAATCGATGACGTTCCCTCAGTTCGAGGAAATGATGACCGGCTGCCGAAAAATCGCCGACGCCATGCAGTGCAAGTTGGGTTGCTGCTAGCAGCGCGTGAAGCTGTAGCGGTTGTAAGCGAAACTCTCATTCTACGGGCCATGACGGTTCGATCTGGTCACTAGTGCTTTGTCACAGCGAATAATTGGGATGAGGTGTGAGCCGCACGGCGCTAGCCGCGGGTTGCGGAGCGTAGCGGTATGCCCCTAGACCCGACGCTAGCGCGTTGCGGCTCACAAAATCAAGCAATGACAGAGCACTCGTGAGAAGACTGCGCATTTGCATCACTGCCGAACAAGGATGTTGGCCGGATGAAGTCGAGACAGCACGCACCTATTGAACGCCCATGGATGTGGTGCGCCGCGATTGTCGTTATCAGTGCGCTGGTCGGCTTCTGGAAAGGGCAAGTGCCGATCGCGCCTCGGTCGACCTCTCCCTCCCAGTCGACCATGCTCGAAAAACCCGCGACCGTGTTCGAAAAACCCGCGACCATGCTTGAAAAAATCGAAGCGGAGCTAGCCCAAGCCGGCTGCCCCGGTTGGATCACGCTAGCTAGCGAAGGCGAGCAAGCTCTCGAAGCGACGGCGATTGTCCCGGAGAATGTTCAGCAAACTTCTCGTCGCATTCCTCATGTGGTGTACCCCGTGCCGCTACGGGTCGCCAGCCGCACGTTGGTCGCTGCCGTGGGTTCCGCCGCCGATCCCGACGACTTGCTTGATGGGGTGCCCGATCTGCTTGCGAAACCGCAAGCGGAGGCTCCGGTGGAAGATGCGGTGGACGACGCTCTCGAGCTGCGGCCTGTTGAGGTCGCGACGCCTGAGGAAACCGTGGCCGAGGACGGCACGGCTCGCTCAGAACCGCTTCCGACGCCGCAAAAGCCGATGGTCGAAGAGATGACAAGCCCCCTCCCAATCTCCAATCCCCCAATCCCCAATCCTAAATCCCAAATCCCCAATCCACCCCCGTCGAGCCCTTTTGCTCCTCCGCCGGCGCCGAGTATGCCAGCGCCCCATTCGACGGGCTCAGCTCCTGCTAGCGACCAGCGCACCCCTTGCGAATTCATCGCCGACTGCCAGTACCCTTCCGCCGAAGCCTGTCGGAAGTGCCATCAAAGAAACTACGATGAGTGGAGTGTCTCGAGCCACGCCTATGCGACGATCTCGCCCATGTTCCACAAGTTCGAACAGAAGATCAACGATCTCTCGCTAGGCACGATCGGCTACTTTTGTTACCGCTGCCATTCGCCCGTGGGTACCACGTTGGGGATTTCGCGCGCGGCCCCGCTTTGGGATTTGCCGCCGGTCGCTCGCGAGGGGGTTACCTGTGTTGTCTGTCACCGTGTGAACGAGCGGTTTGGCAAAGTGAATGGCGAACGTCGAATCGAGCCGGGCGATATTCATGCGCCCGTCTATGGTCCGATCGGCGGCAGTGGCGTGGCTGAAGTCATCGCGAATGCGAATCAGTACAAAGTCAAAACTTCGCCCCACGACCCGGGGCCTGGACAAGACATTCACGCGGCCGGCGTTCATTTCGATCAGCTTAGCAAATCCGAATTCTGTTCGTCGTGTCATCAGGTGGCCGTCCACCCGGGCATCAAGCTAGAAGTCGTTTGGGAACAGTACCGGGCCTCGCCTGCCTGCAAGAAAGGCGTTTCGTGTCAGGACTGTCACATGGGTCGCATCCCGGGCGTGAAGAGCGGCTATGCCGTTGGCCCCGCAGCCAAGGTGAACGACCTGATCGTCAATCCAAACCGCAAACATGCCAACCACACGTTTTATGGGCCCGGCTACTCGATCGCCCACCCGGGGATTTTTCCGCACAACCCCAAGGCACGCCGCTGGTCGATCCCCGATTGGTTGATGTTCGATCATCGGGCCGGCTGGGGAACCGAGGCGTTTGAAGAGCTCCTTGCGAGCGGCCGAATTCATGCTTCCTTCCCGCCGGCTTGGATCGAAGTCGACGACCGGTACGATGCGCGCGAAATTATCGAGGAGAATCTCAAGAAGCTCGATGGCAAAAAAAACATCCGCATCCAGCTCATGGAAAATGGCTCGCATGTCGACGGGCCTTATTTCGACACGCCGCTGAATCGCGGCAGGGACTTGCGTTTTCATTACGTGGTCACGAACACGAATGAGGGTCACAACTTTCCTTCGGGTTCGCTCGGCGCACAGCCACAGCTGTGGGCTAACGTGGTGCTCATCGGACCGCGAGGGCAACGGCTCTGGGAGTCGGGCTACACCGATCGCTGGGGCGACGTCGCGGATATTCATTCCGACGATGTCCGGAACAAGCGGATTCCTTTCGATCACCAATTGTTCAACTTGCAGACTATGTTTCTCATCACCGGCGCAAAAGGTACCGATCGCGAGTTCTTTCTGCCGGTGAACATTGATTTCGACCAGTTGCCTTACTTACGCCCCGGGGCCCAGCCGATCTCGGTGATCAACCATCCGCCGTTCATTCGCATGGAAAGCCGATCGATTGCGCCGCTCGGTTCGCGACGAGCCCCCTACAAAATACCCGCCCAACTACTGCAAGAGCCCGGATGTTATCGATTGTCGTTCCGGCTGCGTAGCCGGGCTGAACCGATTTACTTCATGCGTTTTGTCGGCGCAACGCGCGAGATGCAACGTGCGATGAACGAAGGGATGATCGATTTCCATCAGTCGTCGGTCGAATTTATCATTCGGTAGTTTTGTGAGTGCTCCAACTTAGAAGAATAACCACAGAGACATGGAGAACACAGAGGAACATTAGCCACGGATGAAACACGGAGAATAAAAATACGGGTACGAGATTTTTTCTTTTAATCGGTGTTTCATCCGTGTTCAATCCGTGGCTCTGTAGTGAAATTTCGCCTTTGTTTTTAGTTTAAGAAGCTTAGACCATGCTTTCCATGACGCCCCAAACTGAACGCTCTTCGCGCGGCCCGATTCTGTCGGTCGCGTTAGTGGTCGGGTGGCTATGCGCGGTTTCAATTGCGGGGGCTGCGCCACAAGTGGCGGCGCTTCGTCGGTTACCGCCCGTGGGTGGGTCTGAAAATTGTGGGACTGCCGATTGTCGCCGGAATTCGCTCTTTCCCTCTTCAATGCGGTCGCCCCAAGAAACACCCCTGTTTGGCTGTCCTGAAATTACCGTCCCGTTGGTGGGGCCTCGGATACTTGGTCGAGGGCCCGGTCGCCAGAATTTGCCGCCGGCGATGCCGCCACCGGCAGCACCAGGCTTTATGCGCGGGCTGACCCGTTATGGAATCACCTCGCCCGTACCGCCGTCGGTGGTCTCGGCCCACGCGCCGCCTTGGGAACAAATGCCCACGCCTGCCGAACTTCGCGGTGCAGTCCTGCTCGCCACTCCCCATCAACACGATTGCCGAGGCGGTGAATCGCCATTCACGTCGGGCGATTTTACCCCCGATCCGTTTTACGAGGGCGAGGCTTGGAATCCCCGCGCGGAACTTGATGTCTACGGCGGTAAACGGCTCAACAAAATTCAGCGTCCGGCACTCGAATGGGGGCTGCCGTTTTATCTGAACGGGCCGATCCCCCGCTCAGGCACGGCTCTTGGCATCACCAACTTGACTCAGCCCAAATTTTACGTCTATGGCGACTTTCGTACGGCGGTTGCCCAAAATAAAAACGTCGGGAACGAACAAACCATCTGGGCGAGCCGGCTGAACCTTGAAATCGACTTCTGGCTGACGGCTACCGAACGGTTTCATGCGTTTTGGGGTCCCCTCGATCAGCAAAACCAATTTAGCAACGTCACGATCGATGGCGGCGACGTGGATTTCAACAACTTCTTTGACGGCTGGGACCAGCGGACCGATACGCTCTACTTCGAAGGCGACCTCGGTGCGATCCTCGGCGGACTGCGTGGCGACTACGCGCCGTTCGACATGCCCTTTGCCGTGGGATTGATTCCGCTCCTGTTCCAGAACGGTATCTGGATCGAAGACGCCTTTGTCGGAGCCGCGGTGACAATCCCCGCTCGCAACAATCCGGTCTTCGATTGGTCGAATTTTGATACCACTTTCTTCGTTGGCTTTGACGAGATCACCAATAACTTGGCCTTCAACGGCGACAACCGAGCGGCCAACCTCGTCGGTGCTACGACCTTTATCGAAAGCCGGGGCGGCTATTTCGAATTTGGCTACGCCTTGGTCGATGACGGCGAAAACCTCGGCCGAAGTTTCCATAGCGTAGGAGCTTCCTACACGCGGCGATATCTCAACCTGCTTTCGAACTCCGTGCGAGTGCTCGTCAACACGGGACAAGATGGGCCGCGAGCCGGGCGCCCGGCCGACGGGGTGCTGCTGATGATGGAAAACAGCTTTCTTACTCGCAACCCGTACAACGTCATTCCTTACGCCAATTTCTTTGCCGGCTACGGTACGCCACGTCCCGCGGCGAGGCTGCAGGGCCCACTAAAAAACACGGGCATCAATTTTGAATCGGACTTGCTCACCGGTTTTCCGATCCTCGACGACACGGGCAACAACACCTACGGGGCGGCGGTCGGCGTTGATTTGCTTGGCCAATCGTTCGAGCAGCAGTTGATTCTCGAGTTGGCGACCGTGCAGGTTTTCGACGACCCGGCCAGCCGCGTTGCCGCAGGCGATCAATACGCCGTCGGTGCGCGATATCAAAAGCCGCTCAACAACTCGATCATCTTCCGAGCCGACGTCATGCACGGTTGGCTAGAGAACAGCGACGACATCTTTGGCGGTCGCTTGGAACTGCGGAAAAAGTTTTAGCGATCCTGGTTCACACGCAAGGATTTCGAAGAACCCCTAGGCCTTCGATTTCCACTTCGCAGACATCACCCGCCTTGAGGAAAACCGGCGGTTTCCGGGCGAAGCCGACTCCCGACGGGGTGCCCGTAAAGATGAGATCGCCCGGCTCAAGCGTAAAGACCTGCGACAAATACGAAACGACTTCCGCAATGCCAAAGATCAGTTCGCCGGTCGTCGAGTCCTGCATCGTCTCGCCGTTGAGTCGAAGCGTGATCGACAGCGATTCCGGGTTCGGTATTTCGTCGGTCGTCACAATCGCAGGGCCGATCGGGGCAAAGGTGTCGAACGTCTTGCCCATCATCCATTGGCCCCCCGGCTTTTTTAATTGCCAGTCGCGAGCCGAGACATCGTTGCCTATCGTGTAACCGGCCACGTAATCCATCGCCTCAGCTTTCGAAACCGCCTTGGCACGACGGCCAACGACCACGACAAGTTCCGCTTCGTAATCGACTTCTTTACTCGCGGCGGGAATATTAATCGATTCTTCAGGCCCGAGGATCGCGGATGGAAATTTACTGAAGACGGTCGGCTCGCTGGGCCCGAACTCTGAATCTTTGGCCATGCCGCTTTCTATCGCATGTTCACGATAGTTCAGCCCGATGCAAACGATCTTCTGCGGATCAGAAATCGGCGCCCGAAGCGTCGCATTCTGCACCAGCACGGCCGAGTCGCTCGCTGCCGCTGCCGAGGCTTTTTTCAGTTCGTCATTGACGAAAATTTCGCGTATCGAGGAAGAGATCGACGGATCGGTCGCCACAAGGTCGACCACGCCAGCCTCGGTCAACACCCCGGGGCGCAACTCCTTGGATTCACAGCAAAACGTAACAAGCTTCATTTTCTACCAATCACCCCTGCGGCTTACGAGAAAGGAACAACGCCGTACCGGGCATGGCAATCAAAAACGCCGAGGGCAACAAGTTTCGTCGTCATTGCCTCCTCAAATGTGGATTGCCTGCCCCAAAGCCGTGGATTGGAATGGTGCCGTCGGCGGAAGTCAAGCCACGAGAAGCACTTCCCTTTTCATCCGTGTTCAATCCGTGGCTAAATTCCTTGTTTTCCTCGGTGTCCTCCGTGCCTCCGTGTTTCTAACTTTCCTTGCGATCATTTTCTCTTTGCTTCGATTTGCGTGGTTCGTGGATAATGGATAAGATGAATGAATGTCGCTAATTGAGGGGATACGTGAAAAGGTGGCTCAAGGAGCTTTTGAGTTTTCACAACATGCGGTCGATCAAATGCTCGAGCGTCACCTCTCGGTTCAAGAGGTACGAGAAGCGATTGGCGTCGCAGAAATGATCGAGGATTACCCCAGCGACAAGTATGGCCCCAGCTGCCTTATTTTTGGAACCACACAGGCTCAGCGCCCCATCCATGTTCAGTGTAGTTACCCCTCTCGGCCTTTGGTCAAGATTATCACGGTTTACCAGCCTAACACCGATGCGTGGATTGATTTCAAACAGCGGAGGATAAGACCATGACTAAAAATGGGAATGGGACGGAGAATGACAAGGAAGAAACCTTTGTTTCTCAGAAAGTCACCTATACGGCCACTGTCGATGGCCGCATAATCCTCGTCGAAAACGTACCCGCTCGCGTTTCCAGTCGAACGGGTGAACGTTTTTTTTCGCCGGAAACCGTAGAGCAGCTCCAGAGCATCGCGTGGGAAAAGAAAACACCCTTCCGTGTGATCGAAACTCCGGTCTTTCATTACCCCGAGGCTCTGGCCTGATCCCTAGTGGCCCGGCCGGAGCGCTCCGGCGATCTGTCAGATCGCGGCTATTGCCTATCAGATCGCAGAGATTTTTCTGATCGAACTGCTCGCGCTTTGTCAGAAAAGTGTGGCACGCCTCTCCGAGTCGTGTGGTTTTCTACGAAAACGACTCGGAGAGGCGTGCTACTCTGGCGTGCTGGCAGATTCTCTTTCGCTAAAAGCTAACCGCTCCCGCTAATACACCACATCAAAACCAAAGTTCACGCCGTTGATGAATATGTCTTGCTTGCCGCCATCGCGGAAACCAAAATTCGGCAACTCGTATCTCACTTGATGCGCAGCTCGTCGAATGTTGTCGACAAACATCGCCGTGTATCCTAGCCTCAGAGCGATAGCGCTGGTCACTTGATAGCTAGCCTCCGCACGCAGTTCACCAAGTGGCGAGAAATCGTCGTCTCGTCGCCCGGCGGCTGAAACAGTCGGATCGGCAAAGACCGGTTTATTCTGTCCTCCAGGCACCAAATCGGAACCGAAGTTAGCGATTTGATCCCAATCTTGGATATTGTAACCGAGCATAACTCGGCCTTGAGCGTTGAAATTCCATCGGCCTCTCTGCTTTTCCCATTGAAGTTGCACTTGCGGACCAACGATTTGGTTGTCAATTTCTGTCTCCCAATCACTGTCGCCGTACACTCCGCCAAAAGCGTCTACGCTGAATTGGTCACGAATCCGAAAGAATCGTACCCCATAGCCAAACGCCCATTGGCTTCCTTGTCGTTTGGCCATTTGGTGCCGATTATTAACCTGGAACGTACGCATGAGCTCAATGCCATCGGTCTCGGTCACGTTTCGCACGTTCACCTGCTCCCAAACGGGGAAGAAAAGTATTGTATCGCCCAGATCAAACATCCCATTCCCGTTGACATCGTCAATGACACGACCGTCGATCGGCCCTCCCAGCTGTGGAAAAAGAATGCCAGAGATTTCACCACCATTCTGCAATAAATCGACAAAGCCAGCAAAGTAGTCGGGGCTAGTCGTTGTGAATCCAATGTGTACGCTACCAAAGCCAAATCCATCGGGAAATCCGTTATCAGCATTTACTTCATTGCTATTGACGCCAAACCCAAAGTTTTCGCCACTGGTAAATTCTGGACCATCAAGGATGGTAACTTGCCAACCGTTGTTCTTGTTGAATTTCCCAAACTCGTAGCGCTTTCCCCAAGCAAAACTCGCGAAGGGGGCTGTATCGCTGATCCCATTGACAATCGTAAATGGTTGCGGTGATGTTCCGGGAGCGGGAGGATCAGGAACCGCCCCTCCTGTGAACGTACTCTGTGCCGTATAGGTGACATTGGGATTGCCCAAGGGGACCCGCGAGCCCGTCGCGGCCCAATTCAGCTTGTCGTAGCGGAAGAAGTAGCCGCTACTCTTCTGATACGGTCGGTCGTCAAAATCAAAATTGACGGGCGAGAATAATTGCATATCCGAATCGCCAAAGGCGTCGGAAATTATGTCCTGAGCTCGGAGCGCTTCGGCACCCATCGAGATCAATAAGATGGCGGCAAACCATTTGGTCGGTTTTCGAACTATCATAGATTCCAACACCCCTTGTTGGTGGCACCTCGAAGCGGTGCCCTGGTGGCGAGTCCGTGCCCCCCCGGGGAGCAAACAGTCCGGACCCTCTGTGAGAGGTAGTATCGGACGTACCGGTCGTGCCGGTTGAGTAAGATCGGTAGAATCTGCCGGAAAAGAAGAGAAAGAGGCTGGAGACTGGAGCTGTTCCTTGTCTTTTCCATAAACTCCGGGATATACTTCCACAGGCGGCAAAGCCATGGGGTTGCAACCCCATGGCTTTGGCAACCCCCCAGAGACTGGAGCTGTAATGAACGAAGCACCAAGAATCGTCCGACTGTTGGCCGTGTTGCTAGCAGCATTGATACCCGCCGCGGACCGGTACGCCTACGCGCAAGCCACCGCAGTCGCCGAACCGGCGAAAGCGCCAGCAGTCGCCGACAAGGCGGGCGAAGATTGGGTCCGGATCCTTCGCGACCAACGCGGCAAACCGCTGGCGCTCGAAGTCGCCATCGTTCGCTATGTGCCTGCCGCGAAGAAGCAAGCGGCGGGCGAATACGTCGATCTGATCGGGGCCATTCACATTGGCGATCTTCGCTACTACCAACAACTCAACAAGCGATTTCGCCAGTATGATGCACTGCTCTACGAGCTGGTCGCTCCTGAAGGGACCGTACGAGGGACTTCCAACACGAATCCCCTGGGGGCTATGCAAAACGGCATGAGCTCGATGCTTGAGGTCGAGCATCAACTCGAGCAGATCGACTACACACGTCCCAATTTCGTGCATGCCGACCTTTCGCCCAAGGAGTTCGCGCAGTCAATGAAGGACCGCGACGAAGGATTTGCCAAAATTATTTTTCGTATGCTCGGCCAATCGGTCGCTCAGCAGAGCCAGCAAGCGGCCCAGGGCGAGTCGATTGACCTCGACATTTTTTCCGCCCTCTTTTCGAAAGATCGCCCTCGTAAATTAAAAATGGCCATGGCCAAGCAGTTCGAGTCGATGGAATCGATGATTATGGGATTCTCAGGCCCCGACGGCTCGACGCTAATCACCGAGCGCAACAAGCGGGCGCTCGAGGTGCTCCGCCAGCAGCAAACGGCCGGCAAACGCAAACTGGGCATTTTTTATGGGGCTGGGCATTTGCCCGACATGCACGAGCGGCTGATCGAAGAGTTCGGCATGAAAGCGGTTGGGGTAACCTGGCTAGAAGCTTGGGATCTGAGAAAATAATCCCGCGCTGCGTGGCCGTGAGTTTTTCCTCGGTCGAGAAGGGGATGACTCGGGGTGGAGGCGATTTTTCGTTTGTGTTGGCTCGACGTTAGAAACCGGGGCTTTGTTTTTTGATGCCGGCAATGATTTCTGGCAGCGGGTAATCGATGATGGGAGTCTCTCCGGTGGCTAGTTCTTGGAGCCGTTGCCAGCCGCGGGTGAGGAGCAGTTCTTGCTCGGCGACGTAGGCTTGGTCGAGCGTGCGTTTGTCGAACGGGCCTTCGACGGCCATCGACTCAAAGTCTTCCGCGACAATGTACTGGGCCAACGAAGCGTTGCAGCGAATGTGGCGCTCGGGGCTCGTGTGCAAAACTTCGGGGTCGAGCATGCCGACGACATAGCGCAGGTAGAGATCGCTCTCGGTCAGATTGGCGACATCACGGCCACAGATTTCACAGAGATAACCTTCGTCGCATTTTGCCATTGGAAAGAGGGGTTAGTCGTTAGTTGTTGGTCGTTAGTGAAAAGTCGTGGTTTGCGTCTAAAAACTAACGACTAACTCCTTTCCTTTCACAGCCCTAATACCTCGTTCATGGAATACAAACCGGCTGGTTTTTCTGCTAGCCACTCGGCGGCGAGTAGGGCACCTTGGGCGTAGCAATCACGGTTGGTGGCGGCGACTTGCAGCTCGATCGTTTCGCCCAACATGCCGAAGATAATCGTGTGTTGGCCCGGATTGTCGCCGGTGCGGACGGCATGGTAGCCGATCTCTTCGCGGCCGCGCGGCCCGGGGCGTCCGGCTCGACCGTGGGTCGGTTCGGTTTGACCCATCGCGTCGGCGACGATTTCTCCGAACCGTAGGGCGGTCCCGCTGGGGGCGTCTTCTTTGAAACGATGGTGGCGCTCGATGATTTCGACGTCGACGCCCGAGGGCAAATTCTTCAGCGCTTTGCTTGCGATTTCGGTGAGCTTCATGACGAGATTGACGGCCGTGCTCATGCTGGGAGCCCAGACGACGGGAATTTTTTCGGCCGCTTGGCGAAGGTAGGCTTCCTGCTCGTCGTCGAAACCGGTGGTTGCGATGACAATCGGTTTGCCAAATTTGAGACAGTGGGCGATTGCTGCGATAGCCGCGTCGGGAACCGAAAAATCAACAACGACATCAGCCTC
>JAADIN010000129.1 GCA_013151315.1 Planctomycetota bacterium
ATCAGCTCTCCTGTTCGTCGAGCTTCAGCCGATACTCGTCTCGCTCGCGCCGCGTTGCTTCTAGATCGAACATAAGATACTTCATATCCAATCGAAGTTGACCTATCGCGTCTTGAACGAGGGTCAGAATACGTCGTCGTCGTTTGGTGCTCTCGGCGACCGCGTCGACAAGCGGGGCAAGCTGTGCCACATACTCGTCCGGCAAGGTATTCACGACTGCTGCGAGTCGCTGCAGGTCAGCAGGAACTTGACAGGCGGTGGTCACCGAAGACTCAGGGGTACTACTCATGGTGCATCTCCAGGAAATAATGGGGGTCGATGCGGCATAAAGCAGAATTCGTGCCGAACTGCCCAGCTCTCTTTGCAAACGAACGCAAGGTATTATATCGCAATGACTTATAGCAAATCCAGGGGCGGCATACCGATTTTTTCATGCGACTTCCCATGTTGCCACAACGCCTCAGATTGAACTGGTCTATTTACGGAAACCCTGTTATAAGCGTGACTTACATCAACTCCGCTAAACCTGATCATGCGTTGGCTCGGGGCAACATGTTCGAGTCGCTCCTGGGCGACATGAGCTCTTCAGCCAACACAACCGGAAAAAACGAAGCCCTAACCCGCACTGCTACCGGAGAAGGATAGCAAAGTCCTCTGCCTGGGTTCAATGACCAATGACCAATGACCCAATGACCATTAGGGAAGGGGGAACAGAAATCCTCGACCATTGGGCATTAGGACCTTGGTCCTTGGGCATTCTGAGATGTAGCATTTGTCTGTTGTGGCTCGCTTGGCCCACTTTTGCGGCCGGCGATTCTCCACCGGCACCCGCCCTGCTTGACAACATGGACGGCCAAAAAACGATTCTCAAGCACCTGCCGGGAGTCGTGCGTACCGAGATCGTTCATCAAGCGGTCGACCGACAGCACTACCGCTTTGGTTCAGGAGCCGAGCGAATCCGATTGGCTTGTCCCTCTGGCAGTTCGGCCCTGCTGGCTTATCCGCTTCCCCACGCGCCGGTAATCAACGAATTGCGTGTCTCGGCCTGGGTGCTCTGCAATCGCCCCGGCATGCAGGTGGCTGCTACGGTGGTCTTGCCTCGAAGTGTCAATTTGTCGACCGGGCGACCGTACGAAATTCTTGTTCGTGGAGGAACCCTGGGCCGAGGGATCGGCTGGGAGCAGCTCTCGCTGAGTCGCTTGCCAGAATTGGTAGAGAGAATGACGCGCGTGGCTCGAGTTCAACACGAAAGTCCGCTCGACGAGCGAGGCGCCTATGTCTCGCAAGTTGTCTTGCTAGCGCCGGGCGGCCAAGGCTTGACGGAGTGTTTGATCGATCAAATCCAAATTTTTGGAATCCTCGGCTCCCAAGGAAAGCGAAAACCTTTATTCACAGTTCCTCGGCCCAACCCGAAGCCTCGGGAAATCACCTTTCAGATTCCTCAAATTATTCAATGGCAGGGCGAGCCGTTTTCTTTGCTGACGAAGCTAGGATTCGACGCGGTCGGCATGAAACGATTGCCCTCGCCCGACGAATTGCAAGAAGCAGCCGCGCTGGGGCTGGCCATTGTGTGCCCACCGCCTACGCCTCGCCAACTTACCCAACAAGGCATTCCCGACGAGCTCTCGAGTGTCTTTGCCTGGGACTTGGGCGATCAGCTTTCGTCGGACGATCTCGACCACATCATTCGTTGGCAAGAATTGATCAAACGATTCGACCCCATCGACTCGCGGCCGACGGTCATCACGCCTCGACTTTTCACACGCGAGGCCTCGCGGCTCGCCAACGTGCTAGTGGTCGGCCGGGCCATGCTGGGAACCGACATTTCTCTGCAAGAGCAGACTGCTTGGCTCACTCAGCAACGTCGGCTCGCACGGCCCGGAACCGACATTTGGACCACGCTCGATACGCAACTTAACCCCGCCCAAGCCTTGCAGATGGCTGCCATGCAATTACCTCCCCACCTGACCTCGGGCGCATCGTACCAGCAGCTCTCCGCCCTCACCTCAGCCGCCTTTGCGGTAAAGAGTCACGGTTTTTATTATTTATCGACGACCTCGCTGGCTGCTACCGACAGTGCAACCCAGAGGCGAGCCAAAGCGATTCAGCTCAACAACCTTCGACTGAAACTGGCGGAACCGTGGCTCGCCTCGGGAAAAGTGCTCGACGTGGCCCGCAGTTCGCAACCTCAGCTAACTGCGCTGGTCTTGAAAGCGGAACGATCCCACTTGCTCGTTCCCATCCGGTGGTCCAACAGCATGGCCTCGACTCAAGCACTGACCCAACCGCTGACACAACGGTTGGGCCAAACGGGTTCGATCTCGTTCACCGTGCCCGGCGTCGGAGAATCCTCCGAAGCTTATTTGCTTACCCTGGGCGGCACCAAACGGCTCCGTCACCGGCGCGTAACCGGCGGGGTACGAGTCACGATGAAATCGCTCCCCACCGACGCATTTATTTTGCTAACGGACGACCCCCAAGCTTTTTCCCAAGTGGCAAAATATCTTCGCAAGATCGCCCCCGAAGCGACGCGGCTTCGACGCGAACTCGCATCACTACGCTTGCAAGAATCAACCCGCTTATTAGGAGGCAACCCTCAAGCCAAACATTGGCTAAAACAAGCAACCCTCGAATTGCAAGCTTGCGACCACCATCTGGCCAGCGGCAGCCAGGACCTTGCCTATTCCCATGCCGACGCAGCAGATCAGATTCTCAATCAAGTCGACCCCATGCAAAATGCGACAGGGATTGGAACTTCCTCGAACTCGGGTTCGGTCGCTAGCGCCGGCCAGCGGCACTTGCAGCAGCGATTGGCTCGAGCTCCAGCAGGAGCCAATTTGCTCAGTGGAGGAGGATTCGAAAACCTGCCTGCGTTAATCCAGGCCGGTTGGCGTCACCAACAATTGCCACTGGAGGGAATCACCAGTTCGGTACGGCTCTCTTCCACGGCGCCTCACAGTGGTTCCTACTGTTTGGAATTGGAAGCGAAACCTACCAACGAAGCGGCTCCCATGCCCGTGGTTCCTGCGTCGCCGGTCTGGATCAGCACGGCCCCGGTACAAGTTCAAGCCGGCGACTTGGTGGAAATCACGGGCGTAGCAAGAGTGCCCGAGCCGCTTCTCGGTACAATCGATGGTTTGCAGTTGATCGATTCCCTGGGCGGTCCCGATATGGCGACACGTATTCCCCAAACGCGATCGTGGCAACCCTTTCGAGTCATCCGAGCCGTACCAAGCGACGGACCGATCACGGTTTCGATTGCCCTGTCGGGACTGGGCAGGGCTCAGATTGACGACTTGGCAATCCGTGCGACGAAAGATTTGAAAGCTAGAAAAAGTACAGCGATTCAGCCGAGTGAAATGAAATTATTTCAGCCACGGATTGAACACCGATGAAACACGGATAAAAAAGAGGTAGCAACTCAGCCACCTGAAGTATTATAAAATCCCTACAAACCTTGCCCGTGTTTCATCCGTGGCTTAAAATTCGCCCTCAACCCTGGCTCTAGCCTCTTCTCATGCAACGTAGTAACCAACAACTTCGCGAGGACGCTCGCCGCATTTGGTGGGCCGGCGTACAAGCGGTCCAGCCGAAAAATCTTCTGCCCGAGTTCGTCCGCGTCGAAGCTGACGTTTTGTGGATCGATGACAAGTCGATCGATCTGAAGCGGATTGAACGAATCGCGATTGTCGGCGCCGGCAAAGCGGGAGCCAGCATGACCCTTGCCCTGGAAGAAGTACTCGGCGACCGACTCTTACAAGAAAAAAACGTAAGCGGTTGGGTCAACGTCCCTGCCGACTGCGTCCAGCAAACACGCAAGGTGGCACTGCACCCGGCCCGACCCGCAGGCAGGAACGAACCGACCGCCGAGGGCGTCGCCGGCACGCAAGAGATTTTGCGAATCGTCGGCGAGCTGGGTCCCAATGACCTTTGCCTCTGTCTGATTTCTGGCGGGGGATCGGCCCTGCTGCCCGCTCCGATCGAAGGCCTCTCTTTGGCGACCAAAGGAAAACTGACTCGCGAGATCGCGGCACGCGGCGGAACCATCGAGCAGCTCAACGCCGTGCGGCGCGAACTTAGCGACGTAAAAGGGGGCGGACTCGCCCGCGCGTGTCGGGCTGGACAATTGGTCACGCTGATTCTCTCCGATGTCTTGGGCGACGACCTCGAGATGATTGCCTCGGGGCCAACGGTCGAGCGAACCCCCACTCCCGAATTGGCTCTGCAAGTCATTGAGCAGCTTCAATTGGGAAATTGCTCGGCAGGTCGAGAAGTGGCGGCCCTGCTTCGTAAACACCCCACCAATAGAATCCTTCCTGCTACGGCGCGAGTTACCAACCTGTTGGTCGGAAACAACGCAACCGCAGTCGACGCAGCCGGAATCGAAGCCGAGCGACTCGGCTACAGCCACGCGATGATCTCGGCCAATGCGCCTGAGGCGACCGCCGAGCAGGTTGCTCAGCATTTGATGGAATTGTCGAAATCAATGCGCAGCCCTGGCGAGCCCGACTGTCTCATCTCGGGCGGCGAACCGACGGTCCGTTTGGTACCGGAATCGGAGCGAGGCCTCGGCGGTCGCAATCAACAGCTTGCCCTGGCCGCGTTGGCGGCGACCGACGATTGGCACGGTTTGGCACTACTTTCGGGCGGCACCGACGGGGAAGATGGCCCCACCGATGCGGCCGGAGCTTTCGTCGACGAGCAAATCGTACAAGCCGCGCGCGACAAGGGCCTCGATCCGGCCGACTATCTCCGCCGCAACGACGCCTACCATTTTTTCGAGTCAATTGAGGGGCTCATCAAGACGGGCCCTACGCATACCAACGTCTGCGACCTACGCGTGTTGACCACCTCCATTTAACCCTGTCGCTCGCGACGGGCGTTTTTCATGTCTTCCCCCTCCATCCCCACTGCCGCACCTCGCCCCGCTTGGATCGTCTCCGCTTGGTGGGACATGGCCTACGTGGTCGTCACGCCGCTAGCCATCGTGCCGGCGCTGCTGATTCTCATGCGCGGATGGCTCACGCCCGAAGAAATTTCGCTGGCCGTGATCGCCTTTGCGTCACTCGGCCACCACCTGCCTGGCTTCATGCGAGCTTACGGCGATCGGGAATTGTTTCTTCGCTACCGCTGGCGATTTCTCTTGTGCCCGCTAGTAGTCTTCGCGCTGGCACTACTATTTTCACCCCCAACGCGGATTGCCAGTGCATTAGAACTCCCCTGGCAACACCTGCATGGGCTAGAATTGATTCTCCTTTTTTGGGGAACCTGGCATGGGCTGATGCAAACCTATGGGTTTCTGCGCATCTACGACGTGCGGATGGGGATCCATGATCGCTGGTCAGCCCGGCTCGACCACTGGCTTTGTTTGGTCGTGTTTGTCGCAGGAGTTGTGTTTAGCGACGCGCGCGTTTTCGGAATCGCCCAAGGAATGTGGCAATCGGGACTGCCATTTTTCGGGCCCGAGCTACTCCACGGAGTGCGACTGGTCGTGGGCGGCGTGGGCCTGTGTGTTCTGATGGCCTACTTGTTGAATTTCTTTGCACGCACTCGGCGCGGCGAGCCGGTGAGCTGGCTCAAGCTTCTGCTCATCGGCACGACAGGCTGGTTTTATTGGTACACCGGTCGGCTGTCGACCAATGTGCTGATCGGGCTGGCGATGTTTGAGATCTACCACGCAGTGCAGTATTACGCGATCGTCTGGATCTACAATCGTCGTCTGTTCCATCGCGCCGGCGAGCGTTTTGGCCCGCTCGGTTTTCTGTTTCGCGACCGCTGGACGATGCTGGGAATCTATCTGGCTGCCATCGGAGCCTACGGTTCGATTCGCTATTTTACGGTTGATGCGAGCGAGTACGTTTTTCGTGGCAGTAACCAAGAGGCGCATCAATGGTTGATGGCCCTGTTTGTCACGTCCTCGTTCCTGCACTTTTATTTTGATGGTTTTATTTGGAAGGTTAGCGAACGGAAGACCCAAGAAAATCTCGTTGATGGAAACCTCCGCAGTGGCGTTGCCGAGCGGGTGGTTCCCGGCCTGCTCCACTCGGCAAAATGGGGCTTGCTATTACTCATCGCCGGAGGACTGCTCTATGCCGAACGCATGGATCAAGGAAATCCACGAGAACGTAAAGTAAAACGATTGCAGGCATTGGCGGCGCTGACGCCCGACTTGCCCGAGTGCCAAGCCCTGCTGAGCCGAGACGCCCTCTCTCGTGGCGATGCACTCGCGGCGATCGTTCATGCTGAAAAAACGCTTGCCCTCAGGCCCCACTCGCATTTCGCCCATGCCGACCTGGGCCTCGCGACGATGTTGGCTGGCCAGCTCGACAAGGCCGAGGAACAATTTCGAGCAGCGATCGAAATCGAACCTAAGCATTGGGCTTTTCATAGCAATCTGGGAATGATTCTCTCGCGTCAAGGCAAACCCGAAGAGGCAGAAAAATATTTGCAAAACGCGATCCAGCTTCGGCCCGATTTTGTGGAACCACGCCAGCATCTGGTCGATTTTTATTTTCGAAATCAACGTGGCCAAGAAGCCAAACGTGAGTTGGACAAACTGGCCGAGCAGTTTCCCAGTTCTTTCACCGCAGAAGTTTATCAAGTGCTCTCGATGAGTTCGCAAGGCGAACACGAAGCGGCTGCGAGGCTGGCTTGTTACTTGGTCGCCGGCAATGAAAACAATTGGCGTGCTCAGTATGTTTTGGGCGTTGCGCTGAATGTCGGCGGAGCGGGGGAATTGGCCATCGGTCCTTTGCAGCGAGCCAAACGGCTCCGACCTCGTTCGGCCGCCGTACGGTACCAGCTGGGACTCGCACACGTTCTTCGGGGCAAGCCCGGCAAGGCCCTTGGGCCACTCGGCAACGCGATCCGCCTCGATCCTCATCACTTTGAAGCCCAATTCCAGCTTGCCAATACGCTGTGGGTTCTCAAGAAAACCGACACCGCGCTAAAATCCTATGCCCGCTGCCTCGAATTGCGGCCCGGCCATGCCAATCTGTGCGCCAATTTCGGCGGCGTCCTCGCGCAACTGGGCCGTACCGAAGAAGCAGAAAAAATTTACCGCCAAGGTTTGGCCGCCAACCCCGATTCGGGCCGACTCAACTACAATCTTGGGATTTTACTTTGGAAGCAAGGCAACTTTGACGAAGGGCGCGAGCACATTCTCCGAGCGGAAAAGCTAGGCATAAAACTTTCGCCTGAAATAGGCGAAGCAACTAGGCCTTAGCAATCCTCTCTAGAGAATCTTGCCTAGAGGTTTTTTTGACGATACAATAAAGGGCAGATCCCGAGTATCGCGGAGCATAAAAACATGATACGAATCGTTTTAGATGACCAGCAAGCTCAGTCATTCCGGTCAGGCGATGATTCCGCTGAGGTCTGTGATCGTGCAGGCAATCTGCTGGGTTATGTAGCCCGCAGTCCATGTGATGAAGACATCAAGGAAGCCCAGCGGCGTCTCGAATCCGACGGCCCATGGTACTCGACACAACAGGTGCTCGATCATCTCCAGACGCTGGAGTAGAGATGACGCGATATACGGTCGTATGGCACGAAAAGGCAAAGGACCAGCTTGCGCAACTATGGATCAACGCTGCGAATCGAGGTGCTATCACACAAGCTGCTGACAAGATCGATCGATATCTAGCAATGGACGCGAATTTGAAGGGCTTGCCAATCGAAGGCAACCTTCGATATCTCACAATTTCTCCGTTGCATACATTGTTCGTCGTGAGCGAACCGGATCGTCTCGTAAAAGTTTTAGTAATCACACTTCAGGAGTAGGATTCGCAATGAAGAGCTGCGATCTGATAGATCGCCGGAGCGAAAAAAACCTACAGCTCCCTCACCAACTCTTCAAACTCCCCTTCGCTCAACACCTGGACGCCCAACTGCTCCGCCTTCGCGAGTTTGCTGCCCGCCTTCTCGCCCGCAACCAGATAAGTCGTACTCTTCGAGATGCTACTCGACGCGCGGCCGCCGTGTCGTGCGACCAACTCGTGAATCTCGTCCCGCGTATACTTTTCTAGTTTTCCAGTCACTACCAAGGTTTTGCCGGAGAAAATTTGATTCGCGGGCGCCTCTTCGGCAGCCGGCATATCAAGCGTTACTCGTGCGTCGCGGAGCTCTGCAATTACGTGTCGTCCCGTGTCGCTATGCAAAAAACCATAGAGCGATGCGGCAATTTCTTTGCCGATGCCCGACTCTTTCTCGCCGACCTTGAACGATTGAATGTCCTCTTGAGAAGCGGCAAGCAGCGCGTCGAGGGAGCCATAATGCTTGGCCAACACACGTGCTACGGTGCTGCCGACGTGACGGATGCCCAGTCCAACCAACACGCGATCAAGTCCTCGGCTTTTTGCCGCTTCGATGCCGGCCAGCAGATTGTCGACTTTCTTATCGCCCATGCGTTCGAGATTCAGCAATGCTTCTCGCTGGTTGTGCAGTGCAAAAACGTCGCCAAAGGAGTTGAGTAAACCGGCATCGGCAAGCTGAAGGACGATTTTTTCTCCCATGCCCTCGATGTCCATCTGACCGCGAGCAGCAAAGTGGATCAGCCGTTCGGCTAGCTGGGCAGGGCACTCAGGATTGACGCAATATCGGCCCGTCTCTTTGCCACTGCCATCCTCTTCACGCTCAATGGCCCCACTACAATCGGGGCAAGCTTCTGGCGGCTTGAGCGGCTGAGCCTTGTTGCTGCGCTTCGAAAGATCGACTTCGACGACCTGCGGAATAATCTCGCCCGCTTTTTCGATGATGACCGTATCCCCGAGCCGAATATCTTTGCGCCGAATCTCGCCCAGGTTATGCAGCGTCGCATGCTGCACAGTCGTTCCCGCGACGAACACCGGTTCCATGGTCGCTCGCGGAGTAAGTCTTCCTGTTTTGCCAACTTGCCAATCGACTTTTAGTAGTCGGGTGGCCACCTGCTCGGCTGGATACTTGTAAGCAATGCACCAGTGAGGGTACCGCGTGGAATTTCCTAAGCGGTTTTGGAGATCAGGTCGGTCAATTTTGATGACGACCCCATCCACGCCATAGTCAAGGTCTGTTCGTCTCGAACCGAAATCTTTGATAAAATCCCAAGCTTCGGCAATCGACTCGCAGTGCTGGGTCAAAGGATTGGTGGGGATGCCCCATAGCGCCAGCGTTTTGAGGAAGTCGTCATGCGAACCAAATCCTTCGCCTGAAATTTCTCCTCGGCCATGAGCAAAAAATTGCAGATTCCTTGATGCCACGACCGCAGCGTCCAACTGTTTCATCGTGCCGGCCGTCGCATTGCGAGGATTTACGAATTTTTCTTTCCCCTCGGCAACCATCGCTTTGTTGAGTTTTTGAAACTCGGGCATCGGCATGACGACCTCGCCTCGAACTTCAAGCACTTCAGGAAACGGCTTGGAGGGGTGCGCGACGAGCCGTAGCGGAATCGAGCGAATAGCGCGAATGTTTGCCGTGACATCATCGCCAGTGCGTCCATCACCTCGAGTCAGTGCGAGTGTGAGAACGCCGGCTTCATAACGGAGGTTCGCTGCAATGCCATCGATTTTCGGTTCGAGCAGATATCCGCCGTCAATCGGGAAACCTGCCTTGGCAGCGAGATCGAGAGTTGCGATCCGATTTTTTTGTAGCTCTTCGCGAGCCAATTTTAGGTTCTTACGAATCTGCTTAGCTTCGGCATCCCGGCGACCTTTGAGAACACTTTCTTGCTCGTCCAAATCGTGGAGTTTTTCGTCAAACCCTAGATACGTGCCATCAAGCCCCTCAAAACACCGCTGGGCCCACTTACGCAATTGTTTCTCGTCGTACGTATTGTCGATCGACAGCATCGGCACCGCATGGGCGGCCTTGCGAAATCCCTCGATCGGCTCGCCCCCCACGCGCTGAGTCGGGCTGTCTGGCGTAACCAACTCGGGGTGTTCCGTCTCAAGTTGCTTCAGATTTTCCAGCAGCCGGTCATATTCCCGGTCAGAAATCGTCGGCTCCGCTTCGACGTAGTAGCAACGATCGTGCGCGCGGATTTCAGAACGAAGCTGTTCGATTTCTTGAGATGGCTCAGGCGTTGTCATGATCGTCACCAGCCCACCAGCTATCGGTCGCAATTGCCCCGACCGTAAGCACGGCAAGAATGGCTAACTCCATCAGAATCGCGGTTGTGCCATACTCGTTGAGCCAGGAATGCAGAGGGTGGTCAACATTCTGCATAGCGGTCGACCGCCCGGCGTTGACCTGCTGAAACGCCATAAATCCGTAGGCAAACGCGGTCACACAAAACGCAGCGCCGACCGGAATAAGTAGCGCATAAAACGGGTTCTTCCACTTTTTATTTTTCTTACCAGCCACAACTAATCCTTCGAGGGGTCCGCTACGGGAGAAATCACGATTATAGCAAAGCCTCTCGCTTGCGTCTTCGCCCAGGAGGATTGCAAAGTGTGAGCCGCACGGCGCTAGCCGCGGGCCAGTAGCTGGGTAACGCTTTGCCTCCGCTACCCGACGCTAGCGCGTTGCGGCTCACACTTTGCAATCGCCCTGCGTCTTCACCGCAGGACTAGCACGAGGCACCCGATTTTCGCTAGGATGACATGTTTTGCCAATCCCGTTTCATGTGCTTCGACCGTGCCCCTCCCGACC
>JAADIN010000226.1 GCA_013151315.1 Planctomycetota bacterium
ACCAACTGCGTCATCAAGTCGGGAACGTCGCCCCACGATGGCCTTGTGTATGGGTCGTTGCGCACACTTTAGCCGGAGGAACCAAAACGGCGAATCCTCCCATTCCGAAAGTCGACCTAGCACTTTACCCTGCAAGCCGATCGATACGACCCATCGGAAGCGTCGCTTCGACCGCATCGGCCACATAGCGATATTGCATCAAGTACGCATCCTCAGGCGAGTCTTCATAGTATGACCGCAAGACCGTCGTCGCTCGGAAGTCAAGCGTCTTGAAAAACATCTGGGCCGGGAGATTCGTCTCGCGCACTTCTAGCGTAATGCGTGTCCGACGTTGGCTCGAAAGTTTGCTGATCAGCTTGTCGGCCATTTGCAAGCCGACGCCCTGGCGACGCACCGACTCCGCAACTGCGAAGTTCAGAATATGCAGCCGCGTCTTGTGCAATTCGTAGATCATGAAGCCGACGACCTTCTCACCATGCTCGGCCACCAATTGCGCTGCCTGAGACAACGGATGAAGTCTTCTTCGAACCACGGAAACTCGAAGCTCTTTCGTTCGACGCCCAAAACCTCAGGCATATCCCGGCGGATCATCCAACGGATGTGAACTCGTAACTTTTGCTTAGAACCTACACTCACGTTGGCCTCCTTCCATGTCGACCGAACAGACCCCTGAGGCGGACCAGCCGACCTTCCTCAAGAGGGATATTCTTTTATGCGTATTGCGGACGTCCTGTCGCATCGACCACCATGCCTCATGCAAAGAGAGGAGTTAGTAACAACGAGCGGCTGCGGAAGTTAGCAAATGGTCGCCAACCTGCCAAGCGAGAAACTTGGCCAGCAACGAGTTCTTCTGCATGTCGCTTTGTATCCGATTTCGGGCGGTCTGTACTAGTCATAACGAGTGAATGACCTGAAGCAGGAGGTGGGCTGCGTAAAATGCGTTATCTACGAAGACTACCAGGGTCCAATGGACGACTGCGATGTAGGTTTCTTGGGGACTTTTGTCCCCCCCCTCCAACCCGTCTCTCTCTCCCCATTCTCGACGGATGACACCAAGCCACGACCCTGCGCCCGATCAAACAGAAAAGTCTCTGCTAACGCGGATGGCTTTACTTGTTTTGGTGTTGGCTGCCGTTTTGGCTCTGTCGCTCAATCTGGTCGATCCCGACCTCTGGGGACACATTCGCTACGGCCAAGACTTGCTAGAGACAGGCAAACTGCCACGGGCTGCCACCCACTCCTTCCCAACAACCGACACGCCTTGGATCAATCACGAAAATCTGGCCGAGCTAGGCTTTGCCATCGGTTATCGCTATCTCGGAGTTGGTGGATTGCTGACCGCCAAATGCCTGGCGGGACTAGGCATCCTGCTAGCGATGGTGTGGGCCGCCCGCCGCCAAGGGGTTTTTCTTCTGACGGCGTGGACCGCGATGCTGTTGGTCGCGGCCAACCTGCATCCCTTTTTTCTCTTGCGACCCCAACTCTTTAGCTTCGTACTCTGCTCCCTGGTCTTGCTGCTCTTAGAATTTGGCTTCGGCGACTGGCAGAAAAACCAACACCTCCGCTGGCAACCACTCGCTTTGCTACCTCTGGTCTTCGCACTCTGGGCCAACACGCATGGAGCATTTGCCGCCGGCCTCTGCATCGTCAGCGCCTACCTACTAGGCCGCATCGCCCAGCTATTCACACACACAAATTCCCCAGCGAGCCGGCTCGTCCCCGAGCCCGCCCCCCCCAACCCAAAGATCACCAAAGCATCCCTACTACTAACCCTAACCCTAAGCTGCTCCCTCGCCACACTCGCCAACCCCTACGGTGCAGACCTTCACCGCTGGCTGCTGCAATCCTTAAGCCAGCCTCGCCCCGAAATCACCGAGTGGGCCGCCCCCAGCCTCCGGCACATCGTGTTTTGGCCCTGGATCGCGCTGCTTGCCACCGCAGGACTAAGCCTCCTGTTCACACGCGAGCGACGCGACTGGGTAAAACTGGCCCTCCTGGCACTCGTGGCTTGGCAATCGGCTCTCCACATGCGGCACATCGCTTTTCTCGCCCTCCTTTGCGGCTTCTGGCTGCCCGTACACATCCAGTCGGCCGTCTCGCGAATACGTTTTCATTTCTCGCTCGCCCCTTGGGTACGACGCACCGCGCTGGTTGCGCTGCTCGTCTGCACCGGCGGTTTGAGTTTCGCAATCGATCGACAATTAAAAAGTTTCCCCGTTGCGCGCAACGCCTATCCACTCGACGCGGTCCAGTTCATGGTCGATCGCGGCCTGCAAGGAAAACTGGTGGTGTCGTTCAATTGGGCGCAGTACGCGATCGCCGCGATGGCCCCCGACGTGCAAGTCGCCTTCGATGGTCGATTCCGCACCTGCTATCCGCAAGAAGTCGTCGACCGCCATTTTGATTTTCTGTTGGGAGAACATGATGGCCATCGCAACCGAAGCCCCAACTCAGGACCCCTCGATGCCACCCGCGTGCTCGAACATAGCTCGCCCGACTTGGTGCTGATCGACCGTCAATACGACCACTCAGTAAATACGATGAAGCAGCATCCTGCATGGGTGCTGTTATTTCGCGATCGAGTGGCCGAAATCTGGGGGCGTCGCAGGCAGGTCAACGATCCGCAAAGCAAGCATTTTTTCCCCATCGCGCTACGCCTACAAGATCCCCGACCACGCGAAGGGGCGATCGAGTGGCCAGCGCTGCCGCAACGCGATAAACCCGAGCCGTTAACGTTGTCGGCCACGACATCTCCCTCCAAAGATTGGCAACCATGATCGAAGCAACAAAAACTTCTGCGCCCACAGCGATCCCGACAACGGCTGATACCTCGTACCTAGAGCGTATGGAGTCCACACTCGATCAAGTCGATCGAAACTTGGCCGTAGCGCGCGCACTGGCCGTATCGATTGTCATCCCGGTCTACAACGAACGCGAAACGATTGCCGAAACCCTGCGCCGCGTCCAGGCGGTTGGTATTCACCAAGAAATTATCCTCGTCGACGATTACAGCACCGATGGCACTCGCGAGGTGCTTCTCGAACTCGCAAAACAACCCGACATTCGCCTACTGCTACACGGCTACAACCGAGGCAAAGGCGCAGCCCTACGCACCGCGTTTGCCGAAGTGCAAGGCGATGTCATACTCATTCAAGATGCCGATCTCGAATACGACCCGCGCGATTACCCACGGCTGTTGGCACCCCTCGAACGGGGCGAAGCCAAGGTTGTCTACGGTTCACGGTTTTTGGAAAACCCGCGGCAAGATCCTTCACGCCTACACCGCCTTGGCAATCGGCTGCTCACGGCGCTGTCGAACCGCATGACCGGCCAGCGACTGACCGACATGGAAACCTGCTACAAAGTGTTTCGCCGCGAGATTCTCGACGGACTCGAGTTCGAACAAAACCGTTTTGGTTTCGAGCCCGAATTCACCGCCAAGCTAGCCAAGCGGGGCCATCGGATCGTCGAGGTGCCAATCGCCTACCACAGCCGCGGCTACGACGAAGGCAAAAAAATCGGCTTCCGCGACGCACTCAATGCTCTTTGGTGCATCGCCAAATACCGCTAACAAAAAACTCACGCATCCCCGTTCTGATCCATAAATTTCGCATTCACCGTCGTATCAAGCGGCCCATAATCATAAACCCGATACCGCTTTGTGATCTTCGCCCCTCCCTTTTTCAGCGTCTTGTAAGAAAGGTGGTTGCTCTCCAAAACCCAGGAAAACTCTGCTTCCTTAATGCCCCACTTCAAGATGTCGGGCACCAGCCTCGCAACGAGTGCTAACCCAATGCCCCAACTTTGATACTCGGGCAGCACATTGGCACTAATGAATCGCATTCGAGTGATCGCCTTGCGATTGCGGATCATTTTAAGAAATCCAAACGGCAGCAGACGACCGTCGATCTCCTTGATCCGAGGATTGAAGTCCAACAGGCCAAACATCGTGCCGATCGGTTTGCCATCGATCTCGGCCATCGTGGTTAGCTCGGGTATGATCATCTGCTTCATGCCCGCCGCTTGTTTTTTGACCTCTCGGTCCGACATGGGAACAAAACCCCAGGTCGAAGCAAGCGATAGATTGTAGATTTCCAGAAACGTCGCGATCTCTTCGTCAAATCGTTTCACGTCGAATTGTCGACATGTCAATTTGAAGCGTTCATGAATGTTGTCGCTCAACGGAGCAAGCCGCTGCGAAATCGCGTCGAGCATATCGACATGCCCCCAAAACGCAAACATGTCTTGCGACTTGCGGAATCCATAGCCCTTGATCAATCGATCGTAATAGCGTTTGCCATAGGTCATCATAAACCAGGCCGGTTCGTCAAAGCCCTCGACCAGGGTGCCGACTTCGTAGTTCAGAGAGGGATTGATCGGTCCGCGGATCGCTTCAATGCCTCGCTCGCCCAACCAATCACGGGCGGCGTCGAACAGCCGGCCCGTCGTTTCTTCGTCTTCCTCCGATTCGTAAAATCCGAAGAAACCCCGTTTCTCGTTGTACCACGCATTGTGGGCATCGTTCTTGATCGCAGCGACTCGGCCACAAGGTTTCCCGTCCCGCAGGGCGACAAAGGTCTGAATCTGGGCCGTGTCGTAAAAGGGATGCGACCGATAGTTGAGCAGCTCCTTTTTGACGATTCGTAGCGGGGGAATCCAATTCGGATCGCCCCGATAGAGATCCCAAGGATAGTTGAAAAACAGCTTCCGCTCGCGACGAGTTGAAACGGCGACGATTTCCAAGTGCGACATGAACGGGTCTTTAGAGAAAGGCGAAGGGGGCGCTCCAAACGAGCACTGTAGCCCGTCTCAAGCACAATGGTCAAGCGCGGGGCGAGGTAGCAATACGCATGTCTTGAGGGTAAAATCGGCGAGTCCGTTGTGGCCGACGACGCGAACCGATGCGGTTCGCGTTAGCGCCGTCGGCCACGACGGAACCCCCTCAACCCGCCTAAAACCATGGACGCTCAAGGCCAATCGATGCCACGCACGCTCGTTACTGGTGCCACCGGCTTTGTCGGCTCCAACCTCGTCGCGCATCTTCGCAAGCAAGATTGGCCCGTGCGATGCCTCGTACGAGATAAAGACCGCGCAGCGCCCCTCGAAAAACTCGGAGCCCAACTAGCGCTCGGCACTCTCGACGACCCGCAAAGCATCGAGCTTGCCGTCGCAGAAACCGACGTCGTCTTTCACCTCGCAGGCCGTATCCGTGCGCTAAATAGCCAAGAATTTACCAAAGACAACGTCGACGGAACCCGCCACGTCGCCGAGGCATGTGCGGCTCAGAAGAAACCGCCCGTAATGGTTTTGGTGAGTTCGATGGCCGCCGGCGGGCCGAGTCGCCCTGGCACACCACGCCGAGAGTCAGACACCGATCGACCGATCTCCGACTACGGTCGAAGCAAATTGGCCGCCGAGCGCGCCGCGACTAGGCTCGCAGACGAGGTACCCGTTTCGATCATCAGGCCGCCCATTATCTTTGGCCCCGCCGATCGAGCCAGCCTAACCCTCTTTCAATGGGTAAAATCTCTCCGTTTGCATCTGGTGCCCGGCTTCCGAAAGTTCCCGGTTTCCATCGTCCATGTGGCCGACCTGTGCGAGGCATTGGTGCGCATTGCCGAGCGAGGCGAACGAGCCGTGGCTGCTGTTCCCAACGGATCGTCTGACAACGCCAAAGGGAAGTACTACATCGCAGCAGAGCGCACGCTCAAATACGGCGAGCTGGGCACGCTCGCCGGACAAGCGGTCGGACGTTCCCCCCTTGTGCTCCCACTTCCCAAATCGATGTTCTGGCTGATGGGGGGAGCCATTGAGATCGTGGGGCAAATCCGTCGTCGGCCTGCCGCATTTGGCATCGACAAAATTCGCGAGGCCGTGGCACCGGGCTGGGAGTGCTCCGACGAAAAGCTTCGACGCGAGCTAGGCTACCAACCCGCCTTGCCTTTGGAGCAGAATTTCGCAGAAACCGCCACATGGTACCGAGAGCACGGCTGGCTGTAACATCTCCTCCAGCGAGCCGGTTCGTCCCCGAGCCCAGACAACCAAAGCAACACTTCAAAAACAAGGAACCCCCCATGGTAGAGCGCGCCACCTGGCAACCCTCCCAACTCGAAGTCTCGACCTTAGGAGCGCGGCACATCGATTCGCCATTGGCTCGCGCAGCCCAATCGGGCACGGGCCTCGCAAGCTTTGTTCCCGACGACATGCGGGTTCTCTACGAACCTCGATTTTGCCGGGAGGAAGAAATAAGCACGCTATCCTTCGAGCGCGCCGGGGCACGGGAAAAGATTTTCTTCGAGCCAACCCAAACCAAGGCTGCGATCGTGACCTGCGGAGGCCTGTGCCCTGGCATCAACAATGTCATTCGCAGCTTGGCACTCGAATTGACCCACAACTACGGCGTCCAGGAAATCGCAGGCATCCGTTTCGGCTTTCAAGGCTTTGATGCCAAGCAGGGACTCCCGCCGATCGAGCTGACCCCAGAACGCGTTGAAAGTATTCACCACCAAGGGGGGACGATCTTAGGCACCTCGCGCGGGCATCAGGAGCCGAGCGTGGTGGTCGACTCCCTGGTTGACCAAGGCATCAACCTCCTGTTTTGCATCGGCGGTGATGGCACTCAGCGCGGTGCCCATAATATCGCCAAGGAAATCGCCCAACGCAAATTGCCGATCGCCGTCGTGGGAATTCCGAAAACGATCGACAACGATATCAAGTTCTGTTACCGCACCTTTGGTTTTTACACGGCCGTCTCGGAAGCAGAAAAAATCATCGACTGCGCCCATACCGAAGCCAAGGGAGTGCTCGGCGGCGTCGGATTAGTAAAATTCATGGGCCGCGAAGCTGGCTTCATTGCTGCGGCTGCGACACTCGCCAGCGGCGAAGCAAATTTCACGCTCATTCCCGAAGTCCCTTTCGAGCTCCACGGCCCACAAGGATTTCTGGAATCCCTGCGTCGACGATTAGAAGCTCGCGAGCATGCCGTGGTCGTCGTTGCCGAGGGGGCCGGCCAACATTTGTTACCAAACCACACCGAACAGTTCGACGCCTCGGGCAATCGCCGCCTCGGCGACATCGGCCCGTTTCTCAAACAGCAAATCCTCGAACACTTTGGTGAGCTACGGGTGCCGGCAAACGTCAAATACTTCGACCCCAGCTATCACATCCGCAGCGTCGCCGCCAACACGGCCGACAGCCTCCTCTGTGAGCAACTTGCCCGCAAAGCAGTCCACGCGGGCATGGCCGGAAAAACCGACCTCCTCATCGGCCTTTGGCACAACCATCTGATCCACGTCCCACTAGAAATCTCGACGGGTGTAAAAAAACAGCTCTCCCCCGAAGGAGAACTCTGGACCTCGGTCTTGGCCCTGACAGGACAAGAGAAATGGAAGGACCGATGAGAGATAACGTCGGAGGTAACCGGGCCAGGAGTAAACGCGAACGCGCGGCGGAGGCTCATTGGCTGCGCAGAGATCAATAAGCGAAGGATAGTAATCGCTTTCCCTCGCTTACACTTCGGGTTACGAACCCCCCTTTTTCCCATAAAAGGCTCGGACTGTAGCCCAAACCCTACAGTCTAAATAAACGCACCTGAGTGGCCAGGAAAGGGGCGAGTTTCCTCAGCTGGGGCCGGTTACCTTGTTGCAAATTTTGCCGTCTCCAGACATGGTGTTATAGTGTGGCCTTGTCGCCACCCTCAACATGCAATTTGCGGCGCTGTTTGGAGAAATAGCCGCTGCTCGGAGAAACAGTCGACATGACGGTCAGGACCAACATCAACACAAGCCATCTGGTGCGGCTGGGGCTCATCGGTCTCTTTTGCGGCGGTTTTGCGCTAGCCTGCTTGTACGACGGATTCGTGCGCTATCCGAATCAACGCATTCGGGCAGAAGCTTTCGATGAGTTCAAGGAAGAGCATAGCGAGCTTGACCCCAAAGATATCGTCGACAATTGGAAAGAATATGCCGTGGAACAGGGTTGGCCGGCCAACGACCGCGGGAAACCTAGGACCAACTACGAGATCAACGGTCAATTCGTGATGGCGACCGCGCTCGCTCCGGTTGGCCTGTTCTTCCTGACCCAATTACTGCTCAATCGAGGACGTTGGATCGAAGCCCATGACATGACCCTGACCTCCAGCCGGGGGCAGCAATTCGAGTTGAGCCAAATCATCGAGCTCAACAAGAAAAAGTGGGACAAGAAGGGCATCGCAACGATCAAATACGAATCGGACGGTCGCAAACGAAAGCTCGTCCTGGACGACTGCAACTACCAACGCGACACGACCAACGCGATTCTTCGGCATATCGAGACAAATATCGATCACGCAAAGATCGTAGGCGGAAAACCGGAACCGCCGTTGAAAAACAAGCCGCCTGAGGGAGATCATTCGCAGTGCAACGATCACGCATAGGTCCCTTTGCTCTGGAAGAGTCGCAGGGCGGCTTCGAAGAAAGCAACGTCCTGCGTGGGGTCCACATCGAACGCAAGGTCTCGATGGCGATCAAACTGGTGCCGCGAAGCGTCGTCAATCGACCCATGGGCGGAAGCACTTTTCCTGCCGACGTAAAATCTTTGCAAAAGCTGATTCATCCGGGTATTGCCCGTTGTTACGGCGGGGCCGTCGATCAGGGCCAGCCTTATTTGGCGCTGGAATGGGTCCAAGGCGAATCGTTGAGAGACCGGCTCGATCGCCGAGACCGCCTACCGTGGGAAATGATGGTCGAGATCGTCAGCTCGGCCTGCGTAGCTTTACAGCACGCCCACAGCAAAGGCTTGGTCCATGGACGGATCACCCCCACGCGAATCCTCTTGCCCGAGGGCAACGACGAAGAAGCCAAGCTCGTGGGATTCGATTGCGCATGGGCCGACCACGACGAGGTGCTCGGGCTACGCTCGCCCATGGAAATTGCCCACTATGTGGCTCCCGAAGTCTTTCGAGGCAAGCGGTCGGCCACGATGCCGCCCTGCGACCTCTTTAGTTTGGGCGTCGTTCTCTTCGAATGCCTGTCGGGCGAATTTCCTTGGCCCTCCGAGACGCCTGCCCAATTGGTCGAAGCGCGCCGATCCACCCCCGCCCCACGCGTATCGACCAAGGTGCTCGACTGCCCCGTCTGGCTCGACGTGCTGATATCAAAACTGTTGGCGACGAAACCGAGTGAACGGCTGGCGTCGGCCGAGGAAGCCCATCGGTCAATCATCAACGCCAAACAAAAAGTCGCCTCGAAGATGGGCGCCGCCCAACATGCCTGGTCGGGCAAGCAGGGCACGCTCGCCATCGACGGCGACCGCAGTGAACTTCGGCGCATTCATCGGCAGCGCACCTCTCCTCGCGACACGAGTCCTTTTTACGAACGGGCTTGGTTTTTGGCGTTGTGTCTGACTGCGGTAATGGGCGGCGGCGTTTGGTCGTTGCTTCCTCCCAGCGAAGACGCCCTGTTTGCCAAAGCCAAGCCGTTGATGGAATCCGAAAATGCCGTCGACTGGCAACGGGCCGAGCAAAGCTATCTTGTCCCCTTGAAGGAAAGATTTCCCGACACCAAGTACGCCGATCAAATCAAGCAGTTTAGCGATCGTTTTGCCATGCACCGAGCCGAAAAACGAGTCGCGAACAACCAGCGGCTTGGTCGTCAGCCACAGAGCGAGTCGGAGAGACAATATGGCGAAGCGTGGCGGTACGAACAATTTGGCGATCGTCTCACGGCTTGGCAAAAGTACGATGCACTCGTTCACCTCTTTTCGAAAAGCGATGACGCCGAGGACCGTGCCTACATCGATCTTGCCCAGCGGCAGATTCGACTCCTCAAGAGCGACCAAGGGTCGGGCGACGATCAGGCGGCATTTGTCCAAAAGCAACTCGAGCGGGCCAGCGACTTGGTCGCGACGGGAGATCTCCTCCAGGCGAGGCGTGTGCTTGATGGCGTGGTGTCGCTGTACGAGGGCAATCGCGAGTTGCAGCCTCTGGTCCAGCGAGCGCAGGAGCAGCTTCGCAAGCTCGACGGAGGCTGAGGCGAGGGCCTAGCTTAGAATTGTGCTGAAAACGGGGCTTGCCGCCGTTGCTGAGCCCTGCCGAGGTAGGTACAATGGCCGATCCACTATTTCCTCAACTACCCCCTTCAGCCCAAACCCATTCCACCCAGCCATCCGCTGTTCTCGAGTAAGCGCCTATGCGATTTTGGCTTTTGGATCGGATTTGCTCCTTTGAGCCCAACACCGAGCTCCTAGCGGTCAAGAATGTATCGCTCGCAGAGGAGTATCTGTCGGATCACTTCCCCGAATTTCCCGTTTTGCCCGGCGTTTTCATGCTCGAAGCGGCTACCCAGGCAGGTGCCTGGCTGGTACGGCTGAGCGAAAACTACGCCCACAGCATCATTGTATTACATGAAGCGAGAGCGGTAAAATATGCCGATTTCGTAACGCCCGGTCATGCCTTGAATATTCGGGTGGAGCAAACGGGCGGTGATGAGCGTTTCGTAAAAATAAAATTCCAAGGAGAAGTCAACGGTCGCCTGTCGGTCAGCGGTCGGTTGGTGCTAGAGCGATATAACTTGGCCGATAGCGATCCCAGGCAAGCCGCCTTGGACAAGCGAATGATCGCCCACCAGCGATCCACCGAATCCCTGCTGACCCGAGGCACCGATGTCGGAGCCGTGGTGGGGTGAGTTGCCAAAAAAGATACAAAAAACAAGGAGCTAGCCACGGATTGAACACAGATAAAACACGGACCTCAAGGAAAGATTTTGGTGAGAGATGCTATTTATTGATCTGCGTTCAATCCGTGTTTCATCCGTGGCTATTGAAAATCTTTGCACCACACAAAGAAACTGATCGTTAGTAGCACAAAAAACAATATCAGTAAAAATTGATCAATTATTTTCAGTTTGAGTCAACGCATTAGCGGAGGTTAACCACACGATGCCATCTGAAGAAGAAATTTTTGACAAAGTACGCGAAGCACTCGTCGATGCACTAGGAGTCGACGACGACGAAGTAACCGCCGAAGGCGACCCTCCAGGGAGATCTGGATGCCGAGTCGATCGATTTTCTTGATATTGTCTTTCGACTTGAAAAGTCGTTTGACATCAAAATCGAACGGGGCGAACTGTTTCCCGAGGATATTCTCACCGATGCCAATTTCGTGCAGGATGGCAAGGTCAACGAGGCAGGAATCCTTAAGCTCCGAGAACGGATGCCCTTTGCCGATCTGACCAAATTCGAAGCCGAGCCCGTCGTGCAGAATCTTGGCCAACAGCTGACCGTCAAGGACATGTGCAACTTTGTCGCACACAAACTGGCGGGCTGAGGGCTCCAATAGGAATACTTTATGCGTTGGTTTTGGATCGATCGGTTTACCGAATTTGTATGCGGTTCGCATGCGGTCGCAGTAAAAGGCGTCTCGCTATCGGAAGACCACATGCACGACCACATGGTCGGCTATCCGATCATGCCCAATTCGCTGGTGACCGAAGGCATGGCGCAAG
>JAADIN010000065.1 GCA_013151315.1 Planctomycetota bacterium
CCGCAACCAGAAGGATGGCCACAAAAAACACGAAGAAGCACAAAAAGTGAGAGGAGTGGCTTCGTATTCTGACTTGAATTGAGAACGGCTAGATTTTTATGGTTTTTGTGGCCATGCTACTTCAGACGGCTGAATAGTTACTGTGTTTCAAATTTCAGGCTCGAGCCGGCCATCGGCAATCGTAAAGGCAAACGCCCAATGGAATCCGAGACCGATGAGCACCGCAACATGAAAAACCTCGTGCCACTGGATCACGCCGGGGACCAAGATGGGCCACTGGAAACTCTCCAGGGTCCCCCCAAGAGCATACGCAAGCCCACCCCAAAGAACGGGTTTCAGAAAAGACCAGCCGTGGCGTCGACTGATCAACAGGCAAGGAAAGATACTAATCCCCCCCATCAAAAGATACAGAACCAGTCCCTGATGAGAAGATATCTGGTCAAAATAAGCCATCTTCAGCGCGATCGCGACAATCGCATAGACCCAGATGAACCATAAAATACCCCATCGGGTCTTGCCGCGAAAAAGTATCATGAGCGAAGGCGTGAACGAACAAGCGATCAGCACAAAGATGGCCGCGTGATCAAGGCGTCGAACCCAGGGTCTGGCCGCGCCTGCCGGATCGAGCAAATGATAAGTTCCGCTGATCGCTAACAGGGCAACCGTGCCAAGACAATAGATCGCCAAACTCGTCAGCCGAGGTCCATTGCCTCGGCCACGCAGTAGAAGCGGCAGCGAGAAACCGGCGAAGACCACTGCCCCCAGGAGATGCGACAGACTACTAAAGGGCTGAAAGAACCCAGGGATAGAAATAATATCCGCCACCGCGGCACCTTGCTAAGAGAAATGACGAATGACAGCACTTTCAAGTTCGATGTGAGCCGTAGGCGCTAGCCTCGGGTATCCTGGTGTAGGCGGTTTTTCAATTCACCCGACGCTAGCGCATTCGGCTCACGTTTTGAGACGAAGCACTAGAAGGCTAACCAATCATCCGCTTGGCCGTGGCGGCAACATTCTCCGCAGTAAAACCAAACTCTTTGTAGATTTTCTGGAACGGTGCCGAGAGCCCAAAACCATCCATACCGACAAATGCCCCGCGATCGCCCAAATAACGATCCCAGCCTTGCCGGATGCCCGCTTCAATGGCTACCCGAGGCCCGATTTCGGTCGGCAACACTTCTTTGCGGTACGCTTCGGTTTGATCTTCAAACAACTCGAAGGAAGGCATGCTCACCACGCGAGCTCGGATTCCGTCGGAGGCAAGCTGTTGTTGGGCCGCCAATGCGAGGGAAACTTCACTGCCGCTGGCTAGCAACAGCACTTGAGGATCGCCTCCTTCGGCTTCGGCCAGCACATAACCGCCACGGCTGAGGCCTTCGGCAGAAGCGACTTTCGATCGATCGAGGGTCGGCAGGTTTTGTCTTGTCAGCACCAAGGCCGTGGGGCGATTGGTTTCCGCTAGCGCGACTCGCCAAGCATGGGCCGCTTCGTTTGCATCGCCGGGGCGAATAACGACTAGGCCGGGAATCGCCCGCGCGGCGGCCAACTGCTCTACCGGCTGATGCGTCGGACCATCTTCGCCGACGCCAATCGAATCGTGGGTAAACACGAAAATCGACGGCAAGCCCATGATCGAGCTCAATCGCATCGAAGGCCTGAGGTAATCGCTGAAAACAAAGAACGTCGCTCCGTAGGGACGCAATCCGCAAAGGGCCATTCCGTTCAGAGCGGCAGCCATGGCATGTTCGCGAATGCCAAAGTGAAAGTTGCGCCCTCCGTATTCGCCGGGGCCAAAATGCCCAACCTCTTCGAAGGTCAGCAGCGTATTGGTTGAAGGGGCCAAGTCGGCCGAGCCGCCCACGAGCCAAGGGATATGCTTGGCAAAACCGTTGAGCGCTTTCCCCGCCGAACTGCGAGTCGCCATCCCTTTTTCGTCGGCAGGGAATTCCACGAGGCCTTCCTCCCAGCCGTCGGGCAATTCCTCGTTCTGCATTTGTCTCAGCTCTTGGGCAAGCTCGGGATGCTCGACCTGATAGTTTTCCAGTTGGGTTTCCCAGGCTTCGCGTGCTTCGCGTCCGCGCTGGCCCATGGTGGCTTGGAAATATTCGGGAACCTCCGTGGGAACAACGAACGACTCGTCCTCGGGCCAGCCGTAAGCGGCCTTGGTCAGCCGGACTTCGTCGGCACCGATCGCGGCACCGTGAGCAGCGGCGGTACCCGCTTTGTTGGGAGAGCCAAAGCCGATCACGCTCTTGACCACGATCAGAGTTGGGGCGTTGTCACAGTCTTGAAAGGCGCTGTAGGCGGTGCTGAGTGCTTCGAGATCGTTGGCGTCGGCCACTTTTACGACGTTCCAACCCAAGCCTTCAAACCGTCTGGCGACATCTTCGCTAAATGCGAGCTCCGTGCTGCCTTCGATCGTGATGTCGTTGTCGTCGTAGATCCAACAGAGATTAGCGAGCCGCAGGTGGCCGGCCAGCGAAGCGGCCTCACTGGCAAGGCCTTCCATCAAATCGCCATCGCTGCACTGAGCATAGACGTTGAAGTCGAACAGCTCGTAACCAGGCTTGTTGTAACGAGCACCAAGCCACTTGCTCGAGATCGCCATGCCAACACTGTTGCCGCACCCTTGCCCCAAGGGGCCGGTAGTCGTTTCTACCCCCGAGGTGTGGCCATGCTCCGGATGCCCCGGCGTTGCGCTGCCCCACTGACGAAAATTACGGAGGTCGTCCAGCGTAACCGACAATTCCTCGCACACCGAGCCGTCGGACTCGGTTTTGCGTACGCCCGCCAAATGGAGCATCGAGTAAATCAGCATCGAAGCGTGGCCGCAAGAAAGAACGTACCGGTCGCGGTTCGGCCAAAGCGGCGCACCCGGGTCGTAACGAAGAGTGTCGGTCCACAGTTGGTAGGTCACCGGCGCAAGTGCCATGGGCGTGCCCGGGTGCCCACAGCCGGCCGCTTCCACTCCATCCATCGAGAGGGTGCGAATCGTGTTGACGGCTAGCTGCGTGATATCTTTGGTCGTGGTCGTCATAGATTGGAATAGGTTGCAGGAAGGGGGATTTTACCGCAGAGAAGTAGACAATATACGGTGTGGATTCGTGAGATGTCAATCGACGCGATCCCCAGCACCGGAAGGTTCTCCCGAGCTTCAGCACGAGCCCTCAACCAAAGCCAACACGTCAGCAAACCGAATATTGCCTAACATGCCAAACTCGGGCCGACCTCGAAGCTTCGATCGCGAGGTGGCTGGCGAATTGATGCCGCACAAGAACCGTGCCAACTGGCGCGGAGTGCGAAGCGCTTCGTGCCGCTCGCCTCGCAAACACTCAATCGATTGCATGTTGGCCGATTGTAGGTTGGCAGGCTGCGGCACACTACGGTTAGATGCCGCCATGGACTGCGGCGGCTCGCCCAGACAGCGGCCACAATGTCCGCAATCGCTGCGCTGCTCGCCAAAATAGGCGAGCAGGAAGCAGGTAATACAGCCAGGACTTTCGGCCAAAGAAACCACATCTTCCACGCGGGCAATGTCGTGCTGCTCTCGTTGCAAAAAACGCTCGGCCAATCCTTCAATCAACTCTCGGCGATCTTCCGGTTGTCGAAATTCTGTTTGTTGTAGCCGGCGATAGCCCTGCCGAACTCCGGTCGCCTGAACAATCATATCGCCCTCTTGTTCAAGATAACCAATAGCCGCAACCACGCGTTCGCGCTCGACGCCTAAGCTTTTCGCAGCCACGGTCGCGTCGAGGGTAAACCAGGTAGTCCCTTTCTTGGCCGCACGAAATAGGTTGCCCAAAAACTCGGCTCGGGCCGGATCAAATTTGGCAAGAATCTCGGCCGAGCTGCGCAAGGGCTTAAACTTGAACTCGGTATAAAATGGCCCCGTCGATTGCAAGATGCCGTCCAGCTCGAGATAGGTCAGCAACGTCTTGACGACCAAATCGCGAGCATCATAGCGGCGAGCCAAATCATAGACGCTCACATCAAACTGCTCGCCCGCACCCAGAAACTCCTCAACCATCGCCTCAACCGTCTCGCTTGCCGGCGTGTCGCCGTAAGTAAAATTCTCGAGCGTTATGACATCATCGCCGCAGGCCAGCATTTCGCAGACGGCCGGCTTGCCATCGCGGCCCGAACGGCCGATTTCCTGCATGTAACTTTCCAGGCTCTTGGGCAAATTGTAATGATAGACCGCCCGAATGTTTGATTTGTCGATCCCCATCCCAAACGCAATCGTCGCCACCACGACCATGTCGTCGGAGGCCATGAACGCATCTTGGATTTCCGTCCGTTTTTCAGTTTTCAGTCCTGCATGATACGCATTGGCTGGAAAACCATGTTCGGACAAATGCGAGGCGATCTCCTCGGCCGTGCGTTGCAAGGTGACGTAAACAATCGTCGGCCCGCGCGGCCGCTCGCGCAACCGCTTGACCAATAGTTCACGCCGCTCGCCGTCGGCACAAGGTGTGGTTCGCAACTCCAAATTGGGCCGATAAAAACCCGTTTGCACCATGTCGGCTTCATCAATCTTAAACGTCCGCGAAATGTCGTCCGCGACCTCAGGCGTTGCGGTCGCGGTGAGCGCAAGCACTCGACCCACCTTCAATCGTTTTGCCAGGGCGGCAATTTTCAAATAGTCGGGCCGAAAGTTATGTCCCCATTCACTAATGCAATGCGCTTCGTCGACCGCCAGCAGGCTAATCGACTGCTGCTGAAGCAATTGCAGAAATCGTTCGTTGCCCAATCGTTCGGGCGACACATAAAGCAACCGCGTTCGTCCCGATCGCAAATCGCGATAAGCCTGCACGGCCTCCTCACGCTCAAGACTCGAATCGAGCCGTGCAGCAGCCACACCGCGGCCAACCAAAAAGTCGATTTGGTCCTTCATCAGCGCAATAAGCGGCGAGATCACGACCGTAAGCCCGTCGAGCGCAAGCGCCGGAAGTTGATAACAAAGGCTCTTACCTGCACCGGTCGGAAAGACGGCCAATGTCGACCGGCCCTCAAGCAGTCGGGAGATCACCTCGGCCTGCCCATCGCGAAATTCGGTAAAGCCAAAAACGTCTTGGAGAATCTGCTGTGCTTGGGGAGGCACTGACGTGGCGGGTACTTGCATGGTAGTAGGCATATCCAATTCCTCGCAGAAATGGTTTTTCGAGAAGAGAGAAACCAACGCTACGCGGAGAATACTGTACGTGCGTCCATGCGTCAAGTGCTTGGCTAAATTTTTTTGGAAGCCCTAGTTAAAAGGGGTAAATTTCAGGCGAACTGCAAAGTCAGATAAACCGCCAAGAGCGCCAAGGAACGCGCTGCAAGAAAACAGCTGCTTTATTTTTTCCTTGGCGATCTTGGCGTCCTTGGCGGTTCAAAAAATAGACTTTGCAGTTTGCCTGGGTTAAATTTGAGGCGAAGACACCCTCAAAAGCAAAGTTCCGGAAACCAAAATGGGACCTGCCCTCGCAATTTTCAAGGGGTTTTGAAAGTCGCAACACTGGCCCCGGTGATTTGCATCGAACGGCGATCTTGCACGTAAGCGACGAAGCTGACGTCTTGAACTTCGATGCCCGTCGGCAAAGCAATGCTCAGTTTCCCACGACTTGGTTTTCCCTGGGGAGTCTCTAGCGGAACGGTTTTGAGCGATCGCACGACTCGCACATGGGTTAGTTCGCGACCGGCGTTTTCGCCTCGCGGAACTTTGTTGGCCGCTGCGCGTTGCACCAAGGCAACTTGGAGGAGCATGTCGGGCCCGTTGCCGATGACCGTGTACTTGATCTCTCCGCTGCTTTTATCGCTCGAGAGCACGGCGGTCAATTCCACGGCACTGGTTGCTTGCGTGGCCAAAGCTTTCTGTAAAATCCGCTTCGCGTCGCGACCGCGGGAACCGAGAAGCTCGGTCTCGCCGTTGACGATCATTTGTGGGGTATAAACACGGCTGCTTCCAAAAGCGGCCGCGTAGCGGTGTTGACGTTTGGTAAACACGGGGCTGCTGTAAGGATCTTTCCAGCCGAGTGAATTCCAGAAGTCCACGTGGTACGAGAGGCAGTAGATGGGCAGTTGGTGCTTGTCGCCAAAGGCGGCGATTTCCGTCAGCACTAGGTCGGCGGGCGGGCAACTACTACATCCTTGCGACGTGAAGAGCTCGACAACCACCGGCCCAGCAGGAGGCTGCGACGGTTCTGCGAAAGCAAATCGCTGCGTCGGTTCGAATCCGCAACTTACCAGCACTGCCATGGCAAAGAGAACGGAGTCCGACTTTCGCGGTTTCCAAGGTGCAAAATTGCCCGCGAAACACACGAAATCACGCGAAAAAAAAGAGGGAGTGGATTTCCGCGGGGCAGATATCCTCTTGAACCATCTCGCTTGCTGCAGCGGGCTATTAAGGGACTTAGAAAATTCATGCTTTCGCGTACTTTCGTGTTTTTCGCGGGCAAAAAAACAGGAAAGCTGAGCCAAGACCGTGCGAAACATCACTACTCCTTCATGAACGGAATAAAAATCATGCGTGTGGTATCCCCTCCCCTGCAACTGTAAGCTAACCCACTCCTCTGCAACTGTATGCTAACCCACTGAAATTGGCCAGTTCTGCGAGGACAATCGGGCATATCTCGATTTTCTTTCCTAGGAGAAAAGTAATGGGGCGTCGTCTCTTCGGGTATTTTATTTGTGCTGCGTTGCTCGGGGGAGCGATTGTTGGTTGGGCCCGTTTTAGCACGCCACCATCAAGCCCAGATATTTTCGATACGCCCTCGCTACAATTGGCTCAGCAATTGGTGAAATTGCCCGAGCCGATTGCAGATGGCAAATATCCGGCCAAGGAAACGTTCTTTTTGCTCGGCCAGATGCGAGGGCCCCAAGCGGCAGCACTCGAGGAAATTGCCAAACGCTGGCAGCCAGGAAATGCGGTCATGGTGATCGAGATGGGCCGCGTGCGTTTCCATGGGCTTCCTGGCAACTTCGTTGAAGTTTTAGAACAACAGACAGGAAAATCTTTGGGGAAGGATTCGCAACGGTGGTATCAGTATCTTTGGCAGCAAGACGACCAACCCCATCCGCAATACGCGGATTTCAAAGCGGCCCTGTATGCGACGATTGACCCGCGTTTCTCGGAATATTTCGACGACACCTATCCCACGACGATTCGCCTGGACGAAATCCTCTGGGGCGGCGTCGTGCGCGATGGCATTCCGCCGCTGAAAAACCCGCGTATGCTTGCCGCCAAGCAAGCGAGTTACCTAGCGGATTCCGACGTCGTCTTTGGGCTTGAAATCAACGGAGATGCGCGTGCCTACCCCAAACGGATTCTCGCTTGGCATGAAATGTTCAAAGACACCGTCGGCCAGATTTCCATCAACGGGGTCTATTGCACGCTCTGCGGATCGATGATCGTTTACAAGACCGAACTGGAAGGCGTGCATTACGAGTTAGGAACGAGCGGATTTCTTTATCGGTCGAACAAGCTGATGTACGATCATGCGACAAAATCGATGTGGTCGACACTGACGGGAGAGCCGGTTGTCGGAAAGCTCGTCGGCAAGGGCATCCAGCTCCAGCGGCTTCATGTCGTGACGACGACATGGGGCGAGTGGCGTCGGCGTCATCCTACGACGACCGTATTGTCGCTCGACACAGGTCATCGCCGCGACTATGGCGAAGGGGTCGCCTACCGCGAGTATTTTGCGACCGACCGATTAATGTTTAGGGTGCCGTTTGCTGACAAACGACTGAAAAACAAGCAGGAAGTGTTGGCCCTACGCTGGGATGACGCGGCAGAGGAGCAACTAGCAATCGACGCCGGCTATCTCCAAAAGCATCCGATCTATCACGATCGCCTCGGAGAACAGGAGTTCGTCGTGCTGACCGATCGATCCGGTGCCAATCGAGTTTACGATACCCAAGATATCCGTTTTGAAAAATGGGATGGCGACCGCCAAGCGATCGACCAGCAAGGCGGCATCTGGAAAGTCGACGAAGCAGGTCTCACCAGCGAGCAAGGCAAGGTCCTCTCGCGGCTACCTGCCCATCGCGCCTTCTGGTTCGGATGGCATGCAGCCTATCCCGAGACGCGTCTCGTAAGTGAGTAGAGGGAGAGGCTGGGGTCGGGCAGTTGGTGAGACTGCATAGAAAAGCCTTCCTGTTGATCCGCGCAAGTTGAACTTAACAGGAAATCCGCTGGCCGCTCTCGCAGCTCTGCTTCGCCTGATTGGCAATTACAATCGCGCGATACGCATCTTTCAGGTTCGAGGATTTAAGGACCAAACTTTCCACCGCCCGATGAAAATGCAGCAGCAACAATTCGCCCACCGGCCGCTCGTGATCCAAAGTCTCGAGGTGCTGTCCCGCCTCGTCGAACCAAGCGACCGTATGCGGCAAATCCACAAAGGCGATGCCCCGTTCGCAGACAACCTTCAGGTCGGCCGGACGGCGATAGGCTAACGATTCTTGCAGACTCTTGGGCACATAATCCCCGCAGCCAATAACCGCCAACGGGCCCGTGCCCGTTTCGCCTTCAGGCGAGCAGTCGAGAGTTACCGAAAGATAATCCTTGTGCGGATGCCCCGGCATCTGATGCGCCGTCGCGAAAACCGACGTCGGTTCAGGTTCGATGACAAACCGACACCAGTCAATCAGCTCGACCAAGTCGTGCATGCAGCGATCGCCGCCCTCGAGATTCGCAGCAGAGATTTTCCGACGATTACAAAACAAGAGTCGCGGCTCACCCAGCTTGGTGACGATCAGTTCTTTGAGCCGAAGCGTGGCCGGCGAAAGTCGACATGGAAACTCGGCCATGAACGCGATCCCCGAGTCTTTCACGCGTTGATGCAGAGTGGTCGTCTCCTCCTCGTCCATGTCGATCGCTGCTGCACAGTACACAGCCTTTCCTTGGTCGCACGCCGCGTAGATGGGCGTCGTACCGTAGAACCGAGCCGAAAGCTGCAGGATGCTGTCGATATCTTCCCGGCTGGAAAGCAACCGAAAGCCATCGTGGACCGAGGCATTGAACTGCCGAGCCACCTGCTCGGCCCGGTGTTGCACCGGATCGCAGACGGCGCGGACTTCAAAACGATCGGAAAGTGCCCGCAAGGCAGGCAAATGCCGCGATTCCCAAGCGGGCCCTACGCCAACCACACCGACTCGAAGTTTCATGCAAAGTCAATTTTCAATAGGGAACTGTTAAATGGACAACAGAGTATAACGGGAAAGAGTTGCTAAAATCAATCATGCTTTATCAAGCCCCAGGAGGATTGCAAAGTCCGGAATTTTGAACCGCCAAGAACGCCAAGGACGCCAAGAAAAAAGAAGGAAGGCAAAAAACGACGGGTTTCACCATGCTTTCCTTCTTGGCGCTCTTGGCGTCCTTGGCGGTTTTTTTATGACTTTGCAATCCTCCTTTATCAAGCCCCTATCGACCAACCGCGATACCTAACCGCTCGATGAAACAGATTTCCGTTATCATTCCTGCTATCAACGAAGCAGATTGGATTCTGCGAGCTGTCAATCGAGCCTGGGAGGCGGGCGTCGACCAAGTGATTGTTGTCGACGGCGGGAGCGAGGACGAGACGCGGGCTCTTGCCGAAAGTGGCGGTGCGAAGGTTTTGGAGGGCCCCCTCGGTCGGGCGGCCCAACAAAATTTGGGAGCCCAACAGGCGAGTGGCGAGATCCTACTCTTCCTCCACGCCGATAATTGGCTTGCTCCGACTGCCGGCAGACAGATTCGCGAGTGCTTGATTCACGAAGAGGTGCATGGAGGTGCATTCAGGCAACGCATCGAAGCGACGGGTGCCCTCTACCGCATGCTTGAATGGGGAAACGCGGCTAGGGTTCGTTGGCGAGGCTTGCCCTATGGAGATCAAGCCATTTTCATGCGCAAAAAAACTTTCGATCAGCTGGGCGGTTTCCCTGTCTCGAAGCTAATGGAAGACCTCTTGCTGATGCGCGCTTTCAAGCAACTCTCCTCACCCGTCCTGTTGCCGGGGCCCGTTTACGTTCACCCTCGACGTTGGCAACGAAACGGGATCGTGTGGCAGACTCTAAAAAACTGCTTTCTGCTGAGCGCTCATACTTTGGGAGTTGCTCCCGATCGTCTAGCGAGGTTTTATCCTATGCACAATCAACCAAAGAATTCGGGATGAAATTTATTCCGAATTCCGCAATCCGAATTCCGCATTCGATAGCATTTCTCGAAGCAGTTCCATCGGCAGACCAACCACATTCGACTCGCTCCCTTCAAGAATATGGAGCCAACCGACTCGATCTTGATAGCCAAAGGCCCCCGCCTTGCCTCGCCACAATCCGCTAGCGAGATAGTCGTCGAGTTGCCGATCCGAAATCGAGTCCATTCGCAGCTCGGTCACCGCCAACCGCGTCTCCAGAGAACTCCCAGAGCATGCCCCCACACAGAGCCCGCTGTAAACGCGATGGACATTGCCTCGCAACCGCTCGAGCATACTCCGAGCATGCTCTTCATCGCGAGGCTTGCCGAGAACTGCCCCATCACACTCGGCAACCGTATCGCAAGCAATAAGAATGCACGAAGCGTCGATTTTTTGTCCTCGCTCAGCCATTTGCTCCAGCACATCGGCCGCTTTGCGCTGTGCGAGCTCAACCACCAAAGCCGCCGGCCCGCCCGAGCTACAGATTCCGCACTCCGCCGAATCGTTGGGGACGACGATTTCAAACGAGTAGCCGGCGTCACTGAGAAGACGTTTGCGCTGCGGCGAGCCGCTAGCGAGAAGGAGTTGAATTTGAGGCATGGAACCGAGGCTTCAATAGAGGTCTAGTGTTTTGTCACGTAGGTTTTCGATTTCACAAAAGCCATGCAGCACGCGGACGATGACAATGCCTTGGTTCGTTGGGCGATAGAAGATCAAGTTACCAAAGACTTGGCAACGCGTACCTCATTGTAGGCCACGGGCATTCTCGCCCAATAGTGGATGCTCAGCTAGTAGTTCGAAGGGGCCTTGTTGACTAATTTTCTTAAAATGAAAATAAGCAAGAGATTTCACCACAGCGCGACCCACGGCCGCAACTGAGCCTTGAATACACCCCCATCCCAGTCAGAAAATTCTCCTGCCTCAATGGAGGGGAGCCCTTCGTTGAGTTTCTCACGCAAGTACGGGTCGTCGAAAGCAGGCTCAATCTTCTCGATGAGAGGGGGCATCGAACTATTGCTTGGCCTCAATGAATCCTAAATTCCTAAAGGTTTCGCCTGAAGGCGGTAGGTTTCAGACCCATCGTAAGGACAAGGGATTTTTGGTGCTTTTCCAAAGCTCCTTCTGGGTCATCCCATTTCCCAAAACCCTTCTGTTTCCTCATCAATCTTCTTTTCCCAATAACCTCGGGCATGCGCAATCCTCCTGAGATTTGGGGTAGGCTTGTCCGGTTTAGCATTTGTCATAAGATATGTCTCTGGACTAAAAAATCGGGTTCACGAGGATTGTGTGGTGATTGGGATCAACCAAATTTCTGTTTGTGCTGATAACAGTGGGTGTGCAAACGGGTGTGCCGTATCAAAACGAGTATCACAAACCCACACCCGCTTCAAAGAGAATGAAAAAAGCCTTGAATAAAGGCAAGCCCCCGTAGCTCAGGGGATAGAGCACTGGTTTCCTAAACCGGTTGTCGCAGGTTCGAATCCTGCCGGGGGTGTTTTACTAAAGCTAGTGCAATCCAAGGAGGGATTGCCATGCGAGCATGGGCACGCGACTCAGAAAACGGTCGATGCTAAACGTCTTGTCATTTTCGATGAAAGGACTTGACGAAACCGGTTTGAAAACCGATCTCGCCCGGCTTCGCCGTTGAGCGAAGGAGGGAATCGACTGGTGAAAGCAGTCTCTAGCGGTAAGTGGCAGACCCGCACGTTGGTTCATGCCATTGCTTGGCCGGTGGCCAAAAAGAGTATTCGCTTTTCCTCTCTGCATACGCAATAATCGTTCCTGCATGCCCTGACTGTCCACCCCTGCCACCAGCCCTCAGCCCTTTTTGTCGCCTGAACGCACGTTCGCCGATTCGTGCCTAAACTCATCGATCGCAACAATCAGAAAAACTCAAAACCAAGTGCTTTTAGGTTCGCCCGACACCCCGTTCCGTCAATTTGTCACAAAATGTACTGACAATTTTTTATGGCTCATTCCACCCAACAACTCGAAGTGCTCTACGAGGACAATCATTTGCTCGTCGTCAACAAACGGGCCATGTTGCCGACCATGGGCGTCGCCGCTGATCGACCGAGTCTGCTGAGCCTCGCGAAAGAATACATTCGCCAAAAGTACAACAAGCCGGGCAAGGTCTATTTGGGAGTGGTCAGTCGGCTCGACGCACCGGTTACCGGCGTTGTCATCATAGCGCGAACATCAAAAGCGGCGGCACGGCTTTCCGAGGCGTTTCGAGAACGTCGGGTACGCAAAGAGTACTGGGGAGTTGTGGAGGGTATTCCCGAGGCGCCGGAAGACACACTCGAGCACTATCTCCGAAAAGACGAACGACACCGACGAGTTCACGTAACGCATGCCGACTGTCCCGACGCCCAATTGGCTCGATTGAATTACCGCATCATGAGCAGCCACCAGGGTTTTTCGCTCCTGAAGATCGAACTCGAAACCGGTCGCAAGCATCAAATACGAGTGCAGTTGGCAAAAATTGGCCATCCCTTGCTGGGGGATATAAAATATGGGAGTCGCGAGAAGTTTCCTGTCGGCGTAGCCCTGCATGCCCGATCGCTCGAACTCGAGCATCCGGTTCGCAAGGAGCTGATCGAATTTGAAGCCCCCCTGCCCTCCAGTTGGCGGAAACACCCCCTTGTCGCACAACTGGCCACTCGCCACTCCTAATTCCCAACTCCTATGCAAACAGAACGATCCATCTTCGAACGAGCGGGGCTGGCTAGCGGTCTGCTGTCCGAAAAGCAAATCGATAGAGCATGGCATGTCCTGGCCGAAGGTTTGCACGCGACCGACCTCTCTTTGGACGAAGTGACTGACGAACAGTTGGCGGCTCAGTTTGTCGAACTGGGGTATGTGAACCCTTGGCAGGCAGACCAGCTTTGCCAAGGCCGTACGAAATTCACGCTCGGAGCTTATCGCATCCTTGATGCGATTGGCCAAGGAGGGATGGGCTGGGTCTTCAAGGGCGAGCATGAGTTGCTAGGCCGAATCGAAGCCATTAAAGTGCTTCCGAGGAATCAGTCCAATCCGAACTCGATCGTCAATTTCCGACGGGAGATTCGGGCCCAAGCGCTGCTCGATCATCCGCACCTGGTCCGCCTGACGTATGCCGATACCGATGGCGATACCTATTTCCTCGTGACTGAATTCGTTCCTGGGTCAGATCTGCGCAAATTGGTGCGCGAGCACGGCCCGCTTTCCCCGAAGCAAGCAGCGATCATTGTCTCGCAAGCCGCCGAAGCTCTTGACTATGCCCATACTCAGGGGCTTATTCATCGTGACGTAAAGCCTGGGAACTTGTTGATTACTCCCGAAGGTCAGACGAAGCTCGCAGATTTGGGTTTGGCCTACTTTTCTTCCGAGAACACCAGCTCTTCCGAGAGTGGCAGAGAAGCGAGTCGCGGTTCGCCGACCAAGCCGAAACATATCGTTGGTACAGCCGACTATTTGGCTCCAGAGATTATCGTTACCCCCGCCGAGGTGCTTCCGATCAGCGACATCTATTCGCTCGGTTGCACTTTGTATTATGCAGTCACCGGAAAGGTGCCCTATCCGGGCGGCGAGACCGCCGACAAGCTGCGCCGCCAACTCGAGGAAACGCCGATCGCGCCGCGGCGTCTTGTTCCTACTATCGACCGTGAACTCGAAGTCGTGATTACGGCCATGATGCAGAAACGCCCTGCGGATCGCGTGACGACCGCTTCCGAGGTGGTCGAGTTACTCCGGCCTTGGGTCGACTCGGCCAGTTCGAATACCAAGCAGGCGATCGGAGACTTGGCCAAGGTCGAGCGAGAGCAAGTCTTTCACGATGCGTCGCTTGCCGACACCAAGCCGGTTGCCCTCGAACCCGGAGAAACCGACTCCCGGCAGCAAGACCCCAGCGAACCGATGTCACCTCCACCCAACACTTCGCTCAACCGTGTAACAAAAATGATGATAGGCCTCGTGATCGTGGCCGCTCTAACCGCAAGCTATCTGGTACTTTTTAGGTGATAGCCGCAGACAATAGCCGCGATCTGACAGATCGCCGGAGTCACCGACTTTGACAACCCGTTTAGCTTGCATCCGCCTGCCGAGCCGCGTTCAATTCGCTTTGCAACTCGGAGAGCTGCCGTGCGCTGAGGAATCGTCCAAGGAGCTTGCGTGTGTCGGCAAACATTTTTTCGATGCGATTTTGAACTTGCGGTTCGCCCGATCGGTTGCGGCCACTTCGTTCTGCCGTGGCAAGCAATTGAACAAAATGTGCGCGGCCTGGTAGCTCGTCGAGTTGGCCGATCAACTCTCGAGCTTCGTCCAGTTTTTTATTTTCGAGTCGTTCGCGCACTCGGGCGATAAGAATATTGCGGCGGGCGACGAGGTCGATCAACTGTTCTCGAAGCGAAGTGAGCGCCGCCTGAGCTTGGAGCCGTGCCGTATCGTCGGCGATGGGGACTTCGACCGTTGCCAGCGCCCCGGGAGCGATGGGCAATTTGGCGAGCAGTTTTCCGTCGCTTCGCAAAAACAGCGTGCTAACATGGGCTTTGGAGGGGACTTCAATCGATCCCTGGGCGTCGGTCAAACCGAGTGGCTGGCTCGGCCCGTCGTCGGCACTGCGCTGAAAAACTTCGTATCCGACCAACGGCTGCGTCTGATCATGTCGAGCATAGAAACGGACTCGGGTTGCTTGCGACGATTGGCCTAGCGCGATTGCCAGATGCTCGACTCGACCGCGCCGCCGTACGCCAAAAGGCTGTCGGATGCCCGTATGCACTCGGCAGCGGCCCGCATGGTCCTCCATGGCTTCGAGCGTGAGGTAAGTCCACGGCACGGGATTAATCGAGTCGGGACGTGCTTCGCCACGACGGCCGGTGCGAATTTTTAATGTTTGGTAGACGGTGCCTGGCCGGGCAAACGGGGTTTCGTTGGTCCGGCGCGGCAAGCGGTTTCCCTTGAATAGAAGGAGGACGTGGCTATCGTCGCCCGCAATTTTTCGGACCTTGGCAAGTGGGGCAAATGTTTCCCGTAGCAAATCAAAACATTGCTCGGGGACCATCCGCGATTGGCGGACGTTGCGACTGTGCACAGGGCCCCAGATACTCGTATGGCGATCCATCTCACGGCAGGTAATCTGTGTCCCTTCGGCAGTGGCGACGACGGCCAAGATCATTTTTTTGTCAAAACCTAGAGAAGCTTCCTCTTCGGTTTCCTGATCCAGATTACTCAAGTGGTGCAAGAGTGCGTGCCGCAAGGGGCCCGTCGCATGAGAGAGTTCGACCGACCATAGCGGGTAAATCGTCGCGTGGATTCGTCGCTCAAGATGTTGAGCAATTTTTTCCTTCAAGCCGGGCTGGGGCCGAGTTGTAGTATCGACCGCGAGATGGACTTGCACGCGGTAATTGGAAATCTCCCATTCGCGGTTCTCAGCCGCGCTGGCCGAACCCTGAAACGCCGAGCACGCGAGCAAGACGCAAACCAGCAGCAACCTCCAGACTAGAATATTCATTTATTGCCCGTCCTCCAAAAAGGAAATGGTCCAGTTGGCGACGTTTTGGTAAAGCAACACGGGCGAGGAGATCACTCCTTGTAAAGTTTCGCGACGAGCAAAGAAATTTACCGTTTGCCAAAGTGGTACGACGGGCAGATCAAAAAACGCGACCTCGTGGACATACTGCAAACGCGTACGAGCTTCCTTCCAGTTGCGAGACTGGTCGACCGCGGTGAGGGCAAGACTCATGGCGGGGCTACAGCTACCTACGCGACCTGCCGGACCTAACAGCCGGCGTAAATCGACCAGCGGTTCCCAAAGAGGGAATTCGACATACTTGAGGTCATAGTCAAGGTCATGATCCACCGCTTGGGCGTCGAGATAGGGAGAAAGTTCGGTCAGTTGGATCGAAATTCCGATGGCGTCGAGTTGCCGTTTGATCGTTTGGCATGTGGTGCGAGCGAGCGCATCAGGCGGATGGACCAACACAAGAGGTTTTACCGGAGGGGGTGAAGGATTCGAGTCGTCAGCCCCCTCAGTTGCCTTGGCTGTCTTGGCAAGGGTGGTGCGGGCGACGGTTGCCAATACGGCTGCGAGACGAGGTTCGTAGGGACGAGGTCTGATCGACCGCTTGTAGGCATAACCTAGCGGATCACTCGACGAAATACCGGCCGGCAGCGGGCCACTTAAGACTTGAAAACCTGCACGGTTGCTGCCGCCGAGGATAATGTCTTTGACGATTCGTTGTCGATCGATGCCATAACAGATCGCACGGCGAAACTCGCGGCGTCGCATCAATGGCTTCGAGTAGTTCGGCACGAGAACGTGAATCGTTGGGAGCCGGTAAGAGCCAACGACGATTCCGTCGGATTGGCGCAGCCGGTCGAGTTGCCAAGGGGCGATTCGCTCGAGCACGTCGACTTCGCCACGTACCAAATCGGTGAGCGCCTTTTCCTCGCTGGCGTAGATTCGTTCGATGATTGACGGAGGGTGTGCCCTACCCGGCGAGGTGTCTGTTGTCGCGTTTGGCAAGTCGTACAAGAGCACGTCTTGGTTGGAAGGGTTCGAGACAGGCAGATAAACTCCGACCAGAGCGTCGGTAGCGGCAAGGTTTTGCAGCGAGAGTTGGAGTAGTGTTTCGGGCCGAACATGAGGCCAACGCCACTGAATCTGGAGATCGCGGCCATTGCTGATCGAGGCATTTTGCAGCAAGCTTGCCGTGTCTTCTCGATAGAAGGGGCTAGCCGAGTCGGTCGTCCGCATCAACTGCAAGGCGACCATTTCGGGATGAATGCCTGCTTGCTCGTTAAGTCGGATGCCGAAATGGAGTCCCGAGTCGTCGATGTCGAGCTCAGCCCAGCGGCAAGTGTAGATCCCGCCCTCACCGCCAAAATCGCTCAGTTCGACAAACTTGGGTTGAGTCAGCTTGGCGACGCGTGTCGCGGCGACGCTGGCGAGCTGCGTCGTCGAAGGTGCAAGGCCGTGTTGAGTCACTCCGACAATCACTTGCGGCGAACGGAGATTAATTTCATCCATCAGCCCTTTTGCGCCGGCGAGCGAAGGGAGAATGGCCAGCGCCCGACGAATGGCTTGTCGAGCTTTGTGGAAGTTGCCTTGTTCGACATGACCTCGAGACTCGACGAGATATTTCTCGGCCTTCGTTTGAAATTTTTTGCGCCAAGTGCCGATCGACTTGATCTGAAGCCGAGAAAAAGAGGCTTCCACCGAGTCGAGAAGGGTACGAGCGGCTCCGAAATCTTGGGACGCGAGATGGCTGGAAATCAAACGATCGGTCACGGCCTGAACTGCGCCGGCGAGTCCTGAGTGATTTGGGTTCAAATCGTAAAGTGAAAGCAAGATAGTGAGTGATTCGTCAAACCGCTTAGAAGAAAAAGCGCCAAGTGCATCGCGTTTCAGATACCGCTCGGTTACGGCCTGAAGGCCTTTTAGTTTTGGATAATGGTTGTGCAGAAATTCGAGGTATTTGTAGGCTTCGATGAAATCCTTTTGGGCCGTCAGATTCACGGCTTGGGCCAGCAATAGATGCTCATAGAGATCGACCTTTGCGATTGCTTTCCATGGAACCGAGTACAGCACCGAGGGTTCACTCACACGTTTTAGTTCGAGCTTGCCCGCGGCAGGATACGGGGTGGGCAACTTGCGATCGGGAAAATCCAAGAGCAGCGTGTCGATGACCTCGCCTTGGTGAGACGCTTTGAGCGTGATGCGGTCGAAGGGCTGGAGATCGAGGAGGCGTGTTTCCTCGTCTTGAGCGGCAAGGCAGGATGTCTGGCCAAGAGCTACCGCGACGAAAAGGAAGCACAGCAGCTTCCTCCCGAGAGGCGGTAGACAACAGAAATTGGCGAATTGGGCAGACATGGTATTAATGATCAAATGTTCTTTGTTTGGTGCCAATATTTTTAATAGCCACGGATGAAACACGGATTGAACACAGACAACTAAATTAAAAAAACGGTGCGAGCTTTTTTTCGTAACCGTTCACGGTCGAGCTGTTTTGAACCGTGAACGCTTACTTTTCTTCTTTCCTTTTCATCTGTGTTTCATCCGTGTTCAATCCGTGGCTAACTATCTGTTGTTCCGGCTAGTTGGCTGGAGTTCTCTACGGACGTTCGACGACCAGCAGGGTGCCGTCGTAGGAGGATAAAACGAGTCGGTTACCGAAGGGAACAGGGCCGGCAACTACGGGATGGTCTAGCGCAACGTGGTTGGCTTCGGTTCCGTCGCTCAGGTCGAGCCGGGATATTCCGCCCTCTTGCCATAAGAGCAGCACCGCACCGCTATCGTCCAAGGGAGTTCCCGCGGGTCGGCCGTGCGCTAATGGCTGCCGCCACGAAATTTGAGCTTGCTCGTCGAGGCAAACCAGCTCGTTGGAGTCGGTCGCGAAAAGAACACGATTACCAACGGAAAAGGGGCCCCACTCGATTTGCGAACCAAGGTCAATGGGTTCACTTGCTTCGAGCGACGGGAGTTGAAAGTGGGCGAGACGACCATCGGCGGTCCCCGCGCAAACCAAGTTGCCGACCACAGCAAGGCGCGTGTTCAGTGGAGACGCTCCGACCTCGGCCTCCGCTTCGGCTGCGAGGTGGGGTTTGGGTTCAGTCCGTTGGGCAATCAGATAAATTTTTTCGACCCCATCGCTCAACACGAGCCGCGAAGTCTCGCCAGAACCGAAGACCGCTGGGGTTAACCAGTCGTACTTCGCGCCAGGAGCCAGTGGAGGTTGAAATGGACTGCCGAGTTGTTTTCCGTCTTCGCTACCAAACAAAAAGACTTGGCCCACTTGCGTAGGAACAACAAAACCATCTCGCCATAGAATGGGCGCGGTACTCGCTGGCCCAGCAAGTGAAATCGCCCGCAACTGACCTTTCGATGAGGCAGGGCGAAAATGGAGCAGCGTCTTGGTGCCGACCGAAGCAATCGCGAGGCGTCCTTTTCCCAAGTCGGCGTTTTCGGTGAGCGGCCGGATGGCTCTGCTGCTCTTGGACAAGCGGGTTGCTTGATCTTGCACTCGCCGGCTTATCGATTGACGGTCGAGCACGTAGGTCGCTCCCGACGCCGTGGCAGCGATGATCCGTTTGCCCTCGGCATCGATGGCGGGGGCTCCGGCCGGCGGTACTGCCAACTCGGTTTCCCAAAGTGCTTTGCCTGCTGCCGGTTCCATCGCCGCCACGATAGCGCCTGCCCTGTCGGCAGGCCGTCGCACATGCACGAGCAGCTTTCCCACGCTTTGCAAGGGATGATCAAAAGTATCTCCCAGGTAATCCTGATCCAGGTTGCGAATGGGAAGACGATTGCCAGTAGGAAGTATCTCGAGTTTGTTGAGTCGCATGCCGGCAGCCCAAATATGGCCTTCATGAAGCTGACCGAAACGAGCCGTGGGAGGGCCACTCTCCGGATCGCGGCTGGCCAATAGCGTAAGAGCTTGGTCACCCGTTTCGGCACCGACCTCGTAAACCGAAATTTGGCCGCTGGTGGTTAGCGTCACAAGCCGCCGACCGGCGACAAGTAGCCGTGTATTGATCAAACCGTTTTGCCGGCGCGTGGTCGTGATTTCCGTGGGCAAACCGTCCCGATCGGCAGCCATCACCTGAAGTTGACTCGTGGCAATCCCCGTGTTGACGGCCGCAACCACTTTGTTCAGGACTGCTGCAACAGGAGTAGAAACCCCGCCTTGTTCGTGCCCCAAATAAAAGACTCCCTGGCAAGAAAAGTCTTTTGCCGAAAGAGTAAAAAGACTCGAATGGCCACCAAGAAGGTAAATGCGAGTTCCTCGCTTGTTGACCGTCGGAGGCACGGGTAACGATTGGCTGAATTGAACGTATCCGCTGAAATTGCCCGAGGCGGCTTCGACCACATGGAGCTTGCCCGACGATTCGACCACGAGTAGCTGCTCTCCGGCAATGGTGGGCCGGAGAATCGGGCCCTTAAATGCAAGTCGCCAAACGAGCTCGCCCGTGCTGCCATGGAGTCGCAACAGTTCGTGATGCGTCGCGTCGACGACCAACACATCGCCGCCGGGTAGCGCGAGTGGCGTCGACTCGGCATCGAAGCCGACGAATTTTCGCCATAACAGTGCGCCGTCTTCGGCATGAATACCGTAAACAGCTCCATCGACACGCACAGCAAGGGTTCCCTCGACTCCGGTAGCCGGTTTGCCACGTTTTTCAGCAAGAGTGAGGGTTGCAACCACCTTGCTGGGACGAGGCAAGGTCTCGGCCGACTTGGTCTCGGCGACGAATTTCACTTCAAGTTTTTCTGCCGCCGAAATTTCTTTGACTTTGGCAGCCAGAACTTCGTTGTGGAGTAGCCCTGGGGCCGCTTCAAGCAGTTTTCGGTGAATGGAGTAGGCCGTGGCGGTATCTTGGCTGTCGAGGGCGACTTGGATTTCGACAAGCGAAGTTCCCAATCGTTTTTTCTGTTCTTGCCCGCGCTCGACTCGCAAAACGGTCTGGCCGATTTCTTCGAGCACCGTTTCGTTGCGAAATTTTTTGAGGATGTACTTGGTATTGGCACAGAGTGCCAAGGCAATTTTGGTTTGTTCGAGGAGTGGGGTGACGGTCTCGGCCTCGTTGGCTTGCTCTGCCTGATTTGCAAGCCCTTGGGCGATCTTGGGAAGCAGTGACGCGAGGTCTCGCTGGGCAGACGGAAAATCGGGTTCGTCCTCCAACTCCTCCAGCACACGTTGTGCGGTCTCGAGCGCCTCGCTATACCGCGAATCACTGCTGGTTGCCTTCCAGAGTTGAGCCATTCCTAATCTCACCTTGGCAGCGCTGATTTGAGCATGTCGGGGAAAGTTTTCGACGAACTTTTCGTATTGGCTAATCGCTTGCGTGTAGGAGCCGCCATCAAAATATTCGCTTGCTTCGCCGAGAACTTCTTCGGCATTTTCGCGGTTAAGCAAAACGAAGAAAATCACGCCTACGACCAGGAGCACGACAAGCCCTCCTCCGCCAAGCAGAATGAGTGGCGAGTCCCACTCGTTTTTCTTTTTCTGTTTCTTTTTACTTTTTTTGCCAGCCCCCTCCCCTTCTGTTGATGCGGCTTCGAGCGAGTCGGACTCTGCCGACAACTCGCTGAGTGAAGAAGTTCCAACCGCCGAAATCGAATCGGAAACAAAATCCCCCAGGTCGTCCTGCTCTGTCGCCTCCTCTACAGGCTCCGCATTAACCGGCTCGACTGGAGCCAAGGTAGGTATTTCTTCTTTGGCAGCGGGCTTCTTCCGAGGTTTTTCTTCTGCGGAAATTTTGGGCATCGGCACCATGCCGAGAATGCTCGACTCGGCATGGTCGGTGACGGTGAGCGTCGTCTCTAAAAGTTGCTTGGCCTGCCGGCGCGTGATCAGCTCTCGCTTGACGAGAAATTTCAGTACCGATTTGGACGTGATCCGGTGCTGGCCTCGCTGAACTTTCTCACGAATACTATCAACAACAGTTGACGGCACGAGCTCGCGCTGCTCCAGAACATCAAGAAAGTCTTCAGTTTTCATTTTCTGTGACTCAAGTTTTACAGAGGGGTTGGCACTTTGTCGTGCTCGTTGTGTCGTCGCGGTTCTTTATTTAGCGGCTACAAATCGAGGTCGCCATCTTCGTAGTTCATCAGGCGAATCTCTTCCATGCCTACGCCAGAGCCTGCGTCGAGCGCCGCGACGACAAACTCGTGCCGCGAATCGCCGTTGGCCTGGACGAGCAACTTGGCAGGACCCTCGTGCTCGTCTTCACGGGCTTCGCGTAATTTAACGATCAAATCTTGCTTGCTGACGACTTTTTGCTCCGCTTCCCAGCGGGGGGCTCCAATCCAAAATATGTTGTCGCCATCGATGCGGATGACGATCGAATCTTTCTCCAGGTCGTCGACCGTCTGCGCGGCTGCCGCTTCCTCGCCGACCGGCGGCACCTCGATCGATTTCTGCAGCGCAAATGCGGCGGTGATCATAAAGAAGATCAGCAGCAGAAACGTCACATCGACCATCGGCGTCATGTCGAGTTCGCCTTCATCGCGAGCGCCTAGTCGATCAGAGCTCTGATCTTTGCGAAGCAGGTTGTCGATATTATTGCTCATGAAAAAATAGTACTCTTTCGCAGTGCTAATCAGACTCCAAGACCGCTAAATGGATTTTGGTTCCTTCGACGGCGGAAACCGCCTTGATGACTCGGGAGACTTCACGCGAGGCGACGTTTCGATCGGCCTTGATCAGGACATCCTCCTTGCCCTCTTCTCGACGGCCTTCTTCGACTGCTAAACGGATCATTTCCTTCTGTTGATCCAGGTCCTCAGGCAAACGCTCGGACTCCACTTTTCCGTCGGCCAGATAAACCGGGGCTGAATCAACTCCTTCGTCGCTGAGAGTAATGATGATGGAATCTCTTTCGCCAACTCCCTTGCCGTGGCGTGCCGAGGGGAGTTCGATTGCCGATTGTTGGTCAGGGGTTGAGCAGACGAGGAAGAAAATCAGCAGTAAAAAGGTAATATCGATCATCGGCGTGATGTCCATCTCAACATCCTCGCGCAGAGTCCGCTTGCGCATCAAGGGTGCTGCGGAGCTGCGGTCGGGTTCTAAAGCAAGAAGTGCCATCGTCTTTAAGCCTGTCTTATAATTTCATTTCCGTTGTTTCGTCGTGGTTAGTAACACCTAGGAGCCAGGAATGACGGTCTTGAGACTCTCGAACAAGCGTCGCAATCCGAGGCCAATGAGATCTTCGGTTTTGCTCAATCGAATGTTGATACTGGCAACACACAGTACGAGCGGGACGGCAATGGCGAGGCCACATGCAGTGGTAATGAGCGCGAACTGAATGTCCTCGGCCATCTGGATCGTATCGACTTTGTCGCCGCTGCTGAGATTCGAAAACGCCCCCATCATGCCGGTGACGGTGCCAAGCAGACCGATCATCGGCGCGCTTTTGATTACCGTGTTGACCCAACTGAGGCGATGGTCGATGTCGTTAAGCACATCCTGTTGAAAGCGTTCGACGACTTGCGTCTGAAGCTTTTCGTATCCTGCTTCCCGATGGCTGATCGCATAGAGGGTCAACTGGGACATTGCCCGACGATCGTCTTCGCAGAGTTCCATGGCTGCATTGAAGTTTTTAGCAGCCAAAGTTTCCTTGATCTCGTCGAGAAACTCGTCTTGTTCTTCTTCATTGGTAAACCGAACCTGAGCCACACGTCGCCAAACCATGATGACGCAAAAGGCTCCCCAAAGCGCGAGCCCTGCTAGGAGTGCGTAAATCGCATAACCGGTGGCTAAAAATAAAAGTTCCATTGTCGTTGAGGGTTGGGGGTAGAGGGTTGAGAAACTTGCGCCTTCTAAAAATACTTTTGATCAATGACTTCAAACGAAAAAATTCCGCCGTTGCGTATGACGGTAAACACGGTCTCACGGATGTCGTTCGCACTGCGACCCTCGGCGTGCTTTTGCTCGATCGTCCAAAGGAGGCTTTCTACCTCGAACGGATAGAACAAGAGTACGATGGACCCATGGCGGGCAATGTCGGCTTTTCGGGCTAGCTGATTGGTCAGGGCGGGCATGGGGCCATCGGCGGCGGAAGTATAACCTCGTGTTTCTTTGGTCGGTTCCGCAGCACGTTGCTTCGGATTACCACTACTTACCTCAAAGGCGTAGTGGATCAAGTTGTCGCGGCCGATCACTCCGATTTCGATCTTATGAAAATCGAGCCAACGGGCAAACTCTCCCGAGGATTCTGGCTCGAAACGCAACTTCCAACGCTCCCAACGCGGCACGCGTTCGACGACGCCATCGCCCCCAGGGCCTGCCATCCGTGCATCGCCCAGCCCTTTTCCTTTGCCTGCGATGTCTTCGGCTTCGAGGGTCTCATCGGAAAGCAAGGCTTGGCTGATCGAAGCGGCGCTGGTCAGCGCGTCGAGGGTGTCTTGCAGTTGCGGCTCGGCAAGATCGGGGGCATCTTCTGCCCCAGGCGGATCGGGTTCGGTGGCAAAACCTTGGTTGGCGTTGGCCGAAGTGGCTTCGACCGGGACGACCGGGATCGGCACGATGGTGGGAAAAGTTCGATTGGCAAAGAAAATCACCAACAGGCAAAAAACCGTCAGCCCGACCATCACCAACAGCGCGATCAGCAACGTCGAAGTGCGATCGTACGAGTTGACGGTCAACTTGTACTCGCGCTTAGGCGATGCTTGCGGTGGTGTTGTCGAAGGAGCTGCTGGCATGGGGGAATCTGGAGGCTGGGGATTCTCAGGTGAGGACCGTTCGATAAATAAATAACTGTCTGATTCGTGGAGTAGTGAAAAAATTTGTCAATAGTTATCTGTCAATAGTCATTTTTCATTTTGAGTTACTTGCCTCAAGGCAGCAGCGGGGCGTCGGGCCGAACTTGGCGATACCAGGATTTCCATCGGTCTAACGCATCAAATCGTTCGGCATCTGTAAAATTGTCGGGCAGGCCGTAGCCGCCAAAACGTCGGCTGACGAAACGCAGGCCGTCGCGTGCTTCGCGCACCACGCGCTTGTCGGGGTCGGTCATCGCGTAGAGGAAGGTCGGCACGTAGTCCAAATCTCGCAACTGGGCCAGGGCTCGTACGGAGAGCAGCCGTGCTCCGGCGGCCCCGCTCTTGACGATCTGTTGCAGCCGCCGAGCCTCTTCAGGACTCGCGTTGCCAACTTGCACTGCGGCCGAGTTGCTTAGCAACGACTCCAAGGCCTCGTTGTCGTCGTCGCCGAGCATGCCCAACAGGGCATCGATTTCGGTCGGTTTCTGTTCGGTGACGAGTCGGCCCTGCTTGAGTTTCATCTTCGAAAGATCGCCGCTCAAGCCGCGACCCCCGACCAAGGTCCCCTGCCCGAGACTCGCCTTGATGCTTTTTTGAGTCGATCGCAACAGGAACAGTACTGCGAAGGCCGTCGAACACGGTTTTCCCGACTCGGCATCCCAACTGCCGTCGTCGGCCTGCTTGTTCTTGAGCACTTCAAACCCCTTTTGATACCAATCGGGTTCCTCGACGGTATCGCTCGCCATCAGTTCCTCGAAGCTTTTGTAGCGCTCGATCGAGTAGAGAAGGTAACAGTAATGCTCCCAGGACTCGATGCTTTTTTGGTTGAAGTTTTTGTCGTACCAAGCTTGTCCTTTCGATATTGCCTCGAGCAATCGTTGACGGTCGACGCCGGTGCCAGACAGCTTTCGTATTTTTTTCTTGGCAGACAAATCGGCCCGTTGCAACGCGGAGGGCTTTTTTTCTTCTTGGGAAGATTCGGCGTTTGCCTCGGGGCCCGTGAGTCCCAAGAGATTACCAAGAATCATGGTACTGCCCATCCCCGCAGCCAACATGCTTAGCGAGGTTCTCGCCTGTTTGACGCGTTGGGATCCCTTGGGGTCCTTTCCCTGGTATCCCCACGCACCGCTAGGATCTTGAGTGCGCAACAACCAATTGACACAAGATTCGACCGATTGCACCTTCGGAGCCATGCCGATTTGCAGTAGCTCCCAGTAACTCAAGGCCGCATATTGGGTCTGCGAGGTATCGCCTCTTTGAGACTTCTTGTAACCCCAGCCGCCATTGGGTTTTTGCTTCTGGACCATCGCTCCTGCAAAACGAGCGATCAGGTCTCGGTTTTTGGTGCCATCGAGTTCGGCTAGAAAGATGATCGCCAAGCCATTGCTATAGACATCTTCGCCGATTTTTTGAGAGGAAGTGCCTTTGCAAGCCTTTAGTGCTTCCTGGATGCGGGGATGGTCGGGCGATGCGCCTTCTTTGTGGAAGGCCAGTGCAATCAAGCATTTTCCGCCCAAGCGGTCGTCGGAATTGTTTTCGAGATATTTTAGGCCCTTCTCGATCAGGGCCCGAACTTCGGGGCTCTCGGGTGTGACGGCCCACGCTTCGGGGGAAGCGAGCAGTACCGCGATGAGCAGTGGGCAACAACGGGCGATCCCAGCCATAGACGACTCGCAATACTCGATTGTGTTCCGATAGATAGCGACAAGCACCCTGCAACCCTCCGCCCGGCCTTGGGGGTACGGTTCCTTAACCGGTGGGGCCACGCAAGAGCAATCGCCTCAATTGCCCGCGTAGCTCAAAGCCTCAATTGCCCGCGTAGCTCACCTTAATTGCCCGCGTAGCTCAAAAGTGCCCGCACAGAAAATGCTTGTATCAAGTTCGTATGTTAGACCGGCGTTTCACCGAGTGCAAGTTGCGCTGCAGAAGCCAATAGAATTGCCAGCCCTCTCGTAGCGACCTACGATATGGGGCTTCGCAGGGCACTCGGTCGAGTGCCCTGATAAAGCAGTCATGGTCAGGTAGCTCAGTTGGTAGAGCACTGGACTGAAAATCCCATGGAATTTTCGGTCGCTGCATGTATAAAACGCTGTAAAACAAGTGTTTTTGGATTTCCTGGGCGTGTCGCCTGCCTAGAAAAAATCCTAAAACATGCTTGTTTACATCTGTTTGGGACTGTTACGAGTATCATGATACTCCTCTCTTTTTGTGCCATCTCAGTCGACGTGGCGTTACAAGCTACCTATTCTTCTGCCATGAACACGCACCGCCAAGATGGCTGAGAGGTTCAGCTCCTCACCAGAATCTGTGCGAGGATAATCCAAACTCGCTAAGCAGACCTCAGTTCAGGACCACCTCACCCTGCTTCGCAGCAGCGGAATCGATTCGAGTCGACAACGGTCCTGAGTTTGTATCGAAGTCACTCGATTGGTGGGCTTACTTTAACAAGGTGAAGCTGGACTTCAGCCGACCAGGAAAGCCTACCGATAATGCGTTTATCGAATCATTCAATGGGAAGTTTCGCAATGAGTGTTTGAACCAGAGCATTGGTTCATGAACTTGAAGGATGCCCAAGAGCGGTTCGACGATTGGAGAAAGGATTACAACGAGGTGCGTCCACACAGCTCACTAGAGAACCGGCCGCCCAAAGAATTCGCGAAATTTTATTCCCAGGCTAGCCTGGGAAAAAATTGAGGAAACTAACATTCCAATTGGCACCAAGTTGGGGAGGGGTTCAGCCACCCCAACACTAACACTAACACTGGTCCCTGTGAGGGCAGGTCTGTCAGCGATGTTCAGCTTCAGATTCGCCTTTCCCGATCGTTGCTTAACCGGCGATTCAAAAAGCAAGTCGGGCATACGCCCAAACAAGAAATTGTGCGTGTACAAATCGAAACGGCAAAACGCTTGCTTCTCCATTCTTCAAGTCAACTCCAGTCGATCGCCGAGCAGTGCGGTTTTCACGAGGCTTGGTATTTTATCTCGGTCTTTCGCAAACAAACGGGGATGACGCCGGGGACGT
>JAADIN010000192.1 GCA_013151315.1 Planctomycetota bacterium
ACCTGACTGCTCTCCATCGAGCCATCCGCAAAATAACTACGTAGACCCTCCGAGTAGATAAGAATGGGCGTCAACAGGTTATTGAAATCGTGAGCAATCCCGCTGGCGAGCACCGCAATCGATTCCAGCCGTTGTGCCTCACGCATGCGTGCTTCCGCTTCGCGCTGCTCGGTCACGTCGCGGCCAATCGATTGGATTTCACGCAGCGTCCCCGAATCGTCGAAAATGGCCCGATCGAGCCATTCGTTCAGCGCAAGTTTTCCGTCTGGCCTTAAAACGCGATGCTCATAAAAATTGACCGGATTTTCAGGCGTAAGCTTGGCAAAACTTTCCCTAATTTTCTTCCGATCTCGAGGAGGGATTTGTTCCCAAATTTTGGTTCCGATCAATTCGTCTCGCGACTTCTCGTGGTAATTGCAGTAGGCATCGTTCACAAAGAGGCGGGTGCCATCAGGTCGACAACGAGAAATCAAATCGGTCAGATCTTCCACCACGCTACGATAAAGTTGTTCGCTCTTCTTCAGCTTCTTCTCAAACGCAACGCGCTCAGTGACATCGGTCAGCAATGCAAGCATCGAATGTTCGTCATCTTGTTTGACGAAACTCAGCGCGATTTCGACAGGAAATTCGCTGCCGTCTTTCCTTTGCCCGGTAAAGTAGCGAGCCCTCCCCACTTCGCTCGACGAACGCGACAACGTGCCGTCATGAATCTCGAGCGTGTCATCACGCAAGCCGTCGGGAATGAGCTTCTCGAAAGGGGTTCCTAGCAGCTCCTCACGCGGATAGCCAAATACCTTTTCCACAAGTGTATTGACCAACGTGATTTGCCCCGATTCGTTGACGGCAATCACTCCTTGAGCCGCAGATTCCAGCAAGGCCGACAAGATCGCGTTGTGCTGCTGGAGCTGTTTACGGCTCTCGCGCAGCCGCTCAAGATCGGCCTGCAACTCGCCAGTTGAATTTTCATGGGTCGACATCGAAAGAGCTACTCCACCCCCGCTTACGAAAAGCCCAGTAATCTTCAAGTCTTACAATCTTGGTGAGCCGCAAGGCGCTAGCCTCGGGTTTTAGAGCAGGTCACCCGACGCTAGCGCGTTGCGGCTCACATAACCCCGATTTCGACTTGAAGACGCACTCGTGAAGGAACCGATTCTACTGGCTCAGGGCGTAGCCGAACAGCATCGATACGGGGAGCCGCTTTTTGCCCCGTGTGAAAAACCGAACGACCCTGCTAGAATTGCCGTATGGCAGCTACTATTTTAGATAAAATCGTCGCCACGAAACGCCGTGAGATCGACCTGGCACGTAAAAACGTCGCCGAAGACTGCCTGCGATCTCAGTTGCCCAACAGTCCCCCAACGCGCGACTTCTTTCGAGCCCTCGAGGGGCCGGGGCCCATTCGGCTGATCGCCGAGGTCAAGAAGGCAAGCCCCTCGGCTGGCGTGATTCGTCAGGATTTCGACCCCGTCGCCATCGCCCAGACCTATGCCGCACACGGAGCAGCCTGCATTAGCGTCTTGACCGACGAGTCCTACTTTCAAGGCAGCTTGGATTATCTTCGCGCCGTGCGCAACGCTGTCGAAGTGCCCGTGCTGCGCAAAGATTTCATTATTGATAGCTACCAACTACTCGAAGCCCGAGTGGCAGGTGCCGACGCGGTCCTGCTTATCGCCGAGTGTCTCGACGACTGCAATCTGAGAAAACTGTTCAACGAGACAGTCGACCTAGGCATGACGCCGCTGGTCGAGCTCTACGATCCCGCGAATCTACCGCGAGTCCTCGAAGCAGGCGCGACGCTCATCGGCGTCAACAATCGAAACCTGCACACGTTTGAGGTCGATCTGGAGCACACGATCCAAATGCGTCGCGAGATCCCCGACACGTGTGTGTTAGTTGGAGAGAGCGGCATCAAAACCCGCGCAGATGCCCTCCGACTCGAGGCCGCTGGCGTCGACGCGATACTCGTCGGCGAGTCGCTCATGCGCGAAGCAGACATCGCAGGGGCCGTTGACATGCTACTGGGACATTGACCGTTAGCAAGGCCCGTCTCGCCCCCAAAGCCGAGGGGTTGCAACCCCTCGGCTTTGGGCACCGTCTCGTAATTTCTAAGCGACTCTAAAACTCCAAGCGACGACGTCTCAAAACACCCGCCACGGCCAATCCCGCCAGCATCAACCCGAACGTAGTCGGCTCAGGAATACCGATCTGCACCTGCGAGAACGATTGGTCGATCGCGGTAGTACGCACGATCTGATTGGTATCCCCAGCCAGTGCAAAGATATCTTTGGTGACGCGCAACGAGGTGTAGAGTTCGTCGAAATCAACCCCATCCGAAAGTTCTTGCTCGAGCGGTCCGCCCAGCGTTGTGGCAAAGACGTTGAGCGTCTCGTTGTTTTCTTGAAAAGACTCATCAATACTTAAGAAAGAGTCCTCGCCCAAGCCAACGCCACCAGCAAATAAGTGCGCGTCGCTAATGCGCCACCCTTGATCTATCGCCTCCTGGGTTACCCCGACCGTAAATCGAAGCAATGCATCCGACGGTCCGTTACCGGGCAAGTCAATAAACGCCCCATGGAAGCTGATTCCCCAATTCCCGTCCAGATCTTGAAATCCAAGCACGTTGATATTGGCAGGATCGGGCATGTCATCGCCTGGCAGCGTGGAGTAAGAGAAATCATCGAAAATCTTATCGCCGACTACCACCCCAACCACATCCCCGTTAAGCAAATCGCTCAGCAGTACTGAGTCAGCCCCACTTGGGTCGAGTATGACATGGGCCGCTTCGACGTGCAGCGGAAAAATCGCCCCACACACCAAAGCCAATAAACCCATTCTTAAAAAACTACGCATAATCATAATGAAGAATCCTTGTAAAAATTGTCACCCCAAACAAATAAACGACGGCAAGCGAAAATCGCCTCTGTCTCCAGTTCTGCTGCCGGTTTGCTAATTCCAGCGGCCCATTCAATCGCCCTCTCCAAGGGCCCCTCCGGCAGCGTCGTCAAAATCCTTTGACAGCCACCGGCAAACTGAAGCGCAGCGTACTTGCCTCGCTATGTCTTCTTGCACTACGTCTCGCAGCACTGTCTCGCAGCACTACCAATTCAATCGCTTGTTCGCCCGCTGGTGGATCCCGCCCGGCTTAGCTGCTTTGCGACGCGAAGTACCCGCCGCTCGCCGATTGCTCAACCGACTGCGCGAGCTTCCACCGCGAATTTCACTTCGAAAACTCACAGGCCCCGAGGGCACTGCTTCTGTATCAAGATCTAACTCTTCGTTTTCTTTTCTATTTCTCATCGAAACTACTTTCCTATTGGTTTGACAAATCGATAGCGCATGTGCCCCTTGCCTGCGACCGTCATCAATTACTGTTGAGCGACTGGCTCGCCTTTTTCCTTGCCGCCCTATTTGCCATTACCCTTGCTCCACCCTTACTCCATGGCCCTATCTCTTTATCCGTGGATCATCACGAATGTCCTGTGGACTCCGAATGGCAGATGGCCTGCCTTGCCAAGGCCTTGCGCGCTTCCCGAAACACCATCTCCAATCCGGCCGGATCGGACACTTCAGGCAAATGCGTCCACACCCCCAATTGCCGGGCCCATAGTTCGTCGGCGGCACTTGTTTGCGCTACCGAAACCACCAGCAGCGACTTACTCACATCACGCGAACGGGTTGCCGCTTCTCGAAGTTTCGCGTAGCCAGGCGCGTCGGAACGGGGCAAATCAACAATCGTCAGTGGAACTTTCGTTCGAAAAACATGACGCATAAATTGCCCCACATCCGGGCAAACAATGGCTTGCCAAGCTTCGTTTTCAGCTGCGGCACGGAACAATTCCGCCCGCCGATCGGACCAGGAAGCAACCAAACATCGAAGCAAACCGGGCGGGGCTATGACGCGCCCAGGCGCCAACCTTTCGCCCTGCGGAACGGCTAGCTTCGAGGAGATTATTTCTGAGGAGGTCAATGCCACGATGGTTACACCTCAAGAAGTTTCAGGTTTATGTTGTTGCATAAAAACATCTGTGCCTTTTCCCATACCAAACTCTGCCGACCCGAGAATTCGCGCATCTCCACGCAGTTATTTCCCTACGGCAAATTCTCTACCCACGCATAGCCGACTGCTTGTCAGCCAATGCGCACTCTCTACCACAGCACAACCTTCGGTCATGCCACGGATCGGGATGCGCACACGAGGACTTCTCGCCGCGCACCTCTGTGTTGGTTCATTCTCTTTGCGCGCAAAACACCTTGTTTCCTATGCGCGCATGCTCTGTTCACCTCAGCCCTTGCTTCAGACGACCACCTCGAAACTCATAGCTCGATGGCCCTATCGACGAAACAAGGCCAGCAGTCGCCCTTGGGGCTCACCATGTCATCTTGCGTTTACGACGACGGTGAATACCGTTGACCGATTGAGGCGCCTTCCCACTACGGCCATGAACAGGCCTGCGCTGCTTCGATGACTTGATTGCCACCGTGCGACGAAAAGTGTCGGATCCATAATCGGCTTCCATCGCTTCGTACGATTGCGTGTTGCTCATTCGAACGTCTCCTTAAGTTGCGGGAACTAGCCCTAACACAACATTTCCATGGCCGACGGCACCAACCTTCGACCACACCAACCCGCTCGCAATTCGCCATAGGCGTTTCACCAGCGAGCTCACAACAGCCGAGCAAGACATCATCAAAAGACGCCACTCAGCCCCTATCCCTGCATGGTGCTTACACACACATGCCGATGGCTGTCTTCTAAAGCGATTGCTGTGCCCAAATGAAATCGTTCCCACCAAAAGCGACTTAAGTTACTTCTGCAATGGGACTTACAAGATCACTCCCAGGCCCAGAGAGCCGCCTGCCCATTCACTGTTTTGGTGACAGTTTTCCGGTGCTAGCAGCGCCGGAGAGCTTCATCGCCGCCCCAAAAGGGGCATTCACCGTCTTAGGGAAAGGCCACCAAAATGGTGGGCATGGTTCTTGGTGCTACGAACCCAGGAATTGAGGTCTCCAAAGAGGAAATGCGAAGAATTTCCCGTGCGACAGATTCCCTAAGGACATATGCGGTTACAATGGGCGTTGTCCCAGGACCCAAATAGAAAGTGCCAGACACTTGAGAGATTCAATACTAAATGGATTTCGCAGGAAATTTCGTCGCCGGTTGTTGTTCGAGACGCTCGAATTGATCAACCCCTTCTTGGCAGAACCCAAAGTAAGTTGAAAACACTTCAGATCGGCATCGACGAAGCGGGTTACGGGCCAAACCTCGGGCCCTTGGTGGTTGCGGCAACCGCGTGGCAGGTCGCGTTAGCGCCGTCGGCTACGACGAACGTCCCGCCAATCGACCTCTACGCTCGCCTCGCCAACATCGTTTCCATAAAACCAACCGACAACCGCATCGCAATCGCCGACTCCAAACTCCTCTACAAACCACGGGGCGGGTTGCGGTTGCTAGAGCAGGCCGTATTGACCGGGTTGCAAACCATCCCGGATCGCTGGCAGCAACTTTGGGACGCCACGCTTGCCGATTCCGAGGGGCATCGTCACGGCTTGCCTTGGTACTCTGGCTACGACTGCCCGCTGCCGATCGATGCCAACCTGGCCGAGTTGGCCGACTTGCAAAAGAAATTCCGCTCCGCTTGCTGCGAAGCAAATGTCGAACTCGCCGACATCCGTGCCCGGGCCGTCTTTCCGCGCGAGTTCAACGATCTCACCGATCACTACGGCACCAAAGGGGCTACTCTGTCACACGTGTCGATTGGACTATTGCGGGACGTAATCTCGGAGTTTGCTGGAGGCGATTCGACGTTGCCGTCGACGCTAACGGATTGTATCCACGTCACCTTCGACAAACATGGCGGGCGCAATCGTTACGCCGAACTCCTTCAACATCATTTTCCTGACCAAAAAATTGAAACGCTGCTCGAGAGTCGGCCGGCCAGTCGTTATCGATGGGGCCCACCGGAAGCGCGTGTCGAGGTCTGCTTCCGGACCAAGGGCGAAGCCGAGTTACCGACGGCCCTGGCCTCGATGACTGCCAAGTATCACCGCGAGTTAGCCATGCAAGCATTCAACGCCTATTGGGAAGAAAAAACCCCCGGCTTGCAGCCCACAGCCGGCTATCCCGTTGACGCCAAGCGGTTCAAAGCCGACATTGCTACAAAGCAACGGGAACTGGGAATTGACGATCGCGATCTTTGGCGAAACCGTTAGGAGCACGCATGTTCATCTACATCGCCCGCCATGCTTGGGCTTATGAGTTTGGCGATTCACGTTGGCCCGACGATTCGCTACGCGAGTTGGAGCCCGAGGGCGCCGAGCGCTACCTGCAGTTAGTGCAAGCCCTGGCCGAGCGAGGGTTTGCACCCGAAGTGATTGCCACGAGCCCTTACGTTCGTTGTCGACAGACGGCCGAAATCATTGCCCGGGCTACCGAACATGACCCCGAGATCATCTCGATCGATGCCCTCGCGCCGGGCAGCGATTTCAATGCCCTTTGCCAATGGTCAAAGCAGACGGGCTACGACAAAATCTGCTGGGTTGGCCACGCGCCCGATGTGGGCATCATGACCGCCGCCCTGGTCGGCGACCAACACGCCAACATCCGTTTCGCCAAGGGCACCGTTGCCGCAGTGCGCTTCGACTCCGACATCGCTTACGGTGCCGGCGAACTCCATTGGCTCACTACCGCCAAGTCGCTCGGTTTGTGATACAATTCAACCCGCAGAAAAAGCCACGGGGTTGCAACCCCGTGGCGTTCCCCCCTGAGCAAGGAAGTCTCACGCGCATGCCGAAACACGGAAAATTCGATTGCCTCATCATCGGCGGCGGTCACAACGGACTCGTTTGTGCCGCTTATCTCGCCAAAGCGGGCCGCAAGGTTTGCGTGCTCGAACGTCGCCACGTACTGGGCGGCTGTGCGACGACCGAAGAACTTTGGCCCGGCTACAAAATTTCGACCGCCGCTTATGTCATCAGTCTGTTCCAAACGCAAATCTTGCGAGACCTTCGGCTGAAAGAATATGGGCTAAAAATTCTGCCCCGCTCGCCCTCGTCGTTTACGCCGCTGCCCGATGGGCGCAGCCTTACCATGGGCCCCGACGAGACGCTCAATCAGCGCGAAATCGGCAAGTTCAGCATGCGCGACGCAGCCGCCTATCCTCGCTACGAAGCCCTGCTAGGGCGCGTGGCCGCGGCACTCGAACCGACGTTAAGCCAATCGGCGCCCGACCCCCTGCCGCTCCCCAAAGCATGGCGCAAAATTGGCCTCGCAAAAAAATTGCGTGATGGAAAAAAACTCCTCGATATGCACCGTGCAATCAAGGGCTTGGGTGCCGATTTGCCCGAAGCGGTCGAACTGCTAACCGGCGCTGCAAGGCCGATCCTCGAACGTTGGTTCGAGAGTGACGTGCTCATGGCAACGCTCGCCACCGATGCCATCATCGGCGCGTTTACGTCGATCAGTTCACCCGGCAGTGCCTATGTGCTGCTGCACCATGTAATGGGCGAAGCGGGTGGAGCACGCGGCGTGTGGGGTTATGTCGAGGGCGGCATGGGCGGCTTGGCCGATGCACTCGAAGGGGCTTGTCAAGAACTCGGCGTCGAAATTCGCCGCGAGTCGCCCGTACATTCGATCCACACTGGCCGATCAGGCGTCGTCGGTGTCGGCTTGGAAGACGGCTCGCAGCTAAGTGCAGCCGTCGTTGCCTCAAGCGTCGACGCCCACCTCACCTTCGAAAAACTGCTCTCGCCCGATGTTTTGCCCGAAGAGTTTCGCGAGGCGATCGCACGAATCGATTACTCTTCGGCTTCAGCAAAAGTAAACTTGGCGCTGAGTGAGCCGCCCAAGTTCACGTGCCACCCCAACGTCGGCGTCGGGCCTCACCACCAGGGGACGATGCACATCGGCCCCTCGCTCGATTATCTCGACCGAGCCTACGACGACGCAAAATATGGCCGGCCTAGCGACGAGCCGATTCTCGAACTGACCATGCCTACGAGCGTCGACTCGACCATCGCCCCTGCGGGAAAGCACATTTTGTCGATGTTCGTCCAGTATGCCCCTTACAAGCTGGCCGAAGGCAATTGGGACGACCGCAAGGAAGCCTTTGGCGACCGCTGCGTCGAAATGCTCGCCCGCTATGCGCCGAACGTGCCGGCCGCGATCGAGCACCGCCAAGTGCTCAGCCCGCTCGATCTGGAGCGGACCTTTGGCCTGACCGGCGGCAACATCATGCAGGGTGCCATGTCGCCGCACCAGCTCTACTGTTTCCGCCCCGTCGCCGGCTGGGCCGATCACCGCAGCCCCGTGCCAGGCCTCTATCTTTGCGGCGCCGCCAGCCACCCAGGCGGTGGCGTCATGGGCGCCTGCGGTCGCAATGCGGCAACCGAAATCCTACGGGATAGACTCTCGATGTGAGATGTGGGATGTTGGATTGTTGATGCGAGAGAGGACCAGTGCGGCTATCACATCAACAATCCAACATCAAACATCAAACCTCCCCCATGCCCTCCGAAGAAGAACTTTACCAAGAACACGTTCTCGATCACTACGAGGACCCCTTTCATCGGGGCCCACTCGAAGGGGCTACGCATGCCCATGAAGACAAAAACCCGCTCTGCGGCGATGTCGTGCGAATCGAACTCAAACTCGACGCCGACGGGAAAATCGAAGACCTCTATTTCACCGGCGACGGTTGCGTCATCAGCCAAGCTTCGGCTTCGATGTTACTGGAAAAAATCTACGGCAAGACGGTCGACGATCTCAAAGGCTTTTCGGCCGCCGATATGCTTGTCCTGTACGGCCCCCGGTTGACGCCTAATCGGCAAAAGTGCTGTCTGCTGTCGTGGAAAGTTTTGCAGTCGGCTGTCCACTCGCCTTTAACGGAAAAGTAAATGTCCGCTCTGCTCCCCGCTGCGCTACGCGATGATTTCCCGATCCTCAGCGGCAATGTGCTCGACGGTCATCCGCTCATTTTCCTGGATAATGCAGCAAGCACCCAGCGTCCTCGCCAAGTCATTGATGCCATTCGCAACGTCTACGAGCGCGACTACGCCAACGTCCACCGCGGCATCCACACACTTAGCGAACGGAGCACCGAGCTCTACGAACATGCCCGCGAAAAAGTCCGTGCGTTTATCGGTGCCGAACATACCCGCGAAGTGATTTTTACCTCGGGCACCACCGCCTCGATCAATCTCGTGGCACGCAGTTGGGGAGACGCCAACCTCCAGCCGGGCGACGAAGTGCTCACCACCGTGATGGAGCATCACTCGAATCTGGTTCCCTGGCAGCAGATGGCCGAGCGCACCGGGGCCGTGCTCCGCCACGTACCCATCACGAGCGATGGCCGGCTCGACATGCAAGCCTTCGAGGAGCTGCTCACCGAGCGCACCAAACTCGTCGCGGTAAGTTCGGTTTCCAACACCCTGGGCACCATCAACCCGATCGACGAAATCACAGCCAAAGCCCATGCGGCCGGGGCGTTGGTCCTGGTCGACGCCGCCCAAAGCGTGCCCCACATGCCGATCGATGTGCGAGCGCCGGACGTCGATTTCCTCGCCTTCAGTGGCCACAAAATGCTCGGCCCCTCGGGCGTCGGCATTTTGTACGGCAAAGAGTCGTTGCTTGACGCGATGCCCCCCTTCCTCGGCGGCGGCAGCATGATCAATGAAGTGCGCCTTGATGGTTTTACGCCAGCCGAGTTGCCCGCCAAATTCGAAGCCGGCACGCCGCCCATCGTACCGGCCATCGGCATGTCGGCCGCCATCGATTATCTCAACCAAATCGGCATCGAGGCTATCCATCGCCACGAACAGGTTTTGATGCAACTCGCCTACGACGCACTTAGTCAAGTCGAGGGTATAAAAATCCTTGGTCCCACGCCCAAAGATCGCGCAGGATTGATCAGTTTTTCTTTTGATCGCATTCATGCGCACGAGTTTGCTCAGGTGCTCAACGATCAATTTGGCGTGGCGGTTCGCGCCGGGCATCATTGCACACAACCGCTGCACGCACTGCTTGGAATCACGGCCAGCACACGGGCGAGTTTTTATCTCTACAATCAGCCGGAAGATATCGATCGGCTTGTCGAAGGCATTGCCGCCGTGCAGAAAATGTTTGCCCCGCGCGGGCGACGTCGCAAACGAAAGCAATAGCACCTCCTGGGGAAAGAAGGGGGGAGGAGCGACTTTTCTACTTAAAAACAAGCTTCGTTCACGAGGGAGAGCTTCTCGCAATCCTATATTTCCCCGTTTTTCCCTGCGTCTTTGCGTGAGACTTTGCAGTTCGCCTGAGAATTCTTCGCCAGTTGCTTGCATTCGCTGGAAGCGTCGAGTAGCCTGATTGGTACTGGAATGGGCGTTTAAAAAGTGGGGCGTGTTCCTTCCTGGACAGGAAAGAGGTAGAGCTAATGGCGTT
>JAADIN010000191.1 GCA_013151315.1 Planctomycetota bacterium
CCGCCGCCGTCGAGCTTCCAAGTGCCCCGCCACGCCCCGCTGTCGTAATACTCCTGGGTGCGAAACCATTTTACGTAGGCATCGCCAAGCGTGAGTCGGCCAAAGCGACCCGAGTCGACGGCTTTTTTCATCTTGATCGACGAGTCGTGAAATCGCGACGGAAAGATCGACGACAATTTGACGCCCGCCTTTTCACACTCGCGAATGATTCGGTCGCATCGCTTGAGCGTCACCTCCAACGGCTTTTCGATAATGACATGTTTTCCCGCACGAGCGGCCGCCACGGCAGGCTCCATATGGGCACCGCTCGGAGTGGCTACGGTCACGACATCGACGCTCGGGTTGGCGAGCATCGCGTCGAGATCGGCATAGGCCTCGCAACCGACTTCCTTGGCAAACTTTTTTGCAGACTCTGCCGAGCGGTTGAAACAGGCGACCAGCTTGGCTCCTCGCACGTCTTCGATAGCCCGCGCGTGAAAGCGGCTGATCATTCCTGTTCCGACAATGGCAAATCCGTAGGGCATAGCAGAATAACTCCAGTGGTTTGTCGCAAAGCTGTCGCACGATGGCATTTGAATCCAAGCCCAGTATGATAGTGGATCGAAAGCCAAGACTGAAGCGCCCACCCCTCCAGCCTCAGGCGAATTGCAAAGTCAGATAAACCGCCAAGGACGCCAAGAGCGCCAAGGAACGAGCTGCAAGAAAATAGCTGTTTTTAAGCAAATTCTTTTTTCCTTGGCGATCTTGGCGCACTTGGCGGTTCAAGAAATAGACTTTGCAATCCTCCTGCCTCCAGCCTCTATGACCTACCAGCCTCGACTCCATGTGGTCCTCCACCAGCCAGAAATCCCCTACAACACGGGCAGCGTCGGCCGGACTTGCGTCGCCATTGGGGCGAAGCTCTGGTTGGTGCGACCCCTTGGCTTTCGGGTCGACGACTACTACCTGCGTCGGGCCGGACTCGATTATTGGCAACACCTCGAGTGGGAGGTCGTCGACGATTGGGACTCGCTTCTAGAGCGCCTTCCCCGCGAGCGGCACTGGTATTTCAGCAAAAAGGCCGATCGGACCTATGCCGAGGTCCAGTTTAGTGTGGGCGACGTGATGGTATTTGGCTCCGAATCGCAGGGTTTGCCGACAGAAATGCTTGCCCAACAGCCCCGTTGCCTGCGAATTCCGACCCGAGACGATGTCCGAAGCCTAAATCTTTCGAATGCCGTTGCGGTGGCCGGCTACGAAGCCCTCCGCCAACAAGGCACCCTGGCGGAGCTCGATATTCCGTGAGCGACTGGTAGTTTGTCACAACAAGAAAAATTAGCCGTTTTGGCGCTAGCCACGGTTGATGCCGGAAAAACCGTGGCTAGCGCCAAAACGGCTAACACAAGCTCGCCTTGAGCGAAATCAGCCAATCGCCGCCACTTTTCTATGGTTTTTAGGAAGCACCTCTAGCACGATCGGCGTTGTGCGATCAGAAATCGATGGCAGCGGTCGCTTGGGTCGATGAATGGGGTAGCCGGGAGTCCAAGACATTCGATCGATCTCGGAAATTACCCAGAATACCAAGCGTAGAGAATTGACGACGAGCGGTGAAACGGTCAACATGAGACCTGCTCTTCTAGGAAAAAATAGGTCGCGATGACAGTAGTTAGTGGTTTTGAGAAAATTGTACGGCGAGACGAGCCTCTTGCCGATCGCACCTGGCTTCGGCTTGGCGGCGTTGCCTCGTTCTATGCCGAGCCCAAATCGGTCGACGAACTGGCCGCCCTGGTGCGCCGCTGCTGCGACGAAGAGGTCCCCATCCGGGTGCTCGGAAGCGGTTCTAACGTACTGATCCGCGACGAGGGCGTGCCAGGAATGGTCGTCAGCCTGGGGGGCGCGGATTTTGCCGACATCCAGATAAGTAACGGCCGACTCATGGCCGGCGGCGGAGCAAAACTTGCCCACGCGATTAGCGAAACGGTCCGAGCGGGCTTGGCCGGCTTGGAACCGCTCGTCGGCATTCCAGGCACCCTTGGCGGCGCCCTACACGGAAACTCCGGCAGCCGTGGCGGAGATATTGGCCAATGGGCCTGTCAGGCGACCGTGATGACCCGCACCGGAGAGATATTGCAGCGAAACCGCGAAGACCTCGTCTTCGCCTACCGTCAGAGCAGCCTCGACGAGCTGGTGATTCTCAGTGCCGAATTTCAGCTCGAGGAAGACGATCCTGAGCAACTGACCAAGCGAATGCAGAAACAGTGGATCGTCAAGAAAGCCGGCCAACCCCTGTCGCACCAGAACGTAGCGAGCGTCTTCAAGAACCCTCGCGGGATGAGCGCTGGCATGTTGATCGACCAGGCAGGCCTCAAGGGGACTCGAGTCGGGGCCGTGGAAGTGAGCCAGCGACACGCGAATTTCATCGTTGCCGACGAAGGGGCGACCAGCCAAGATGTGCTCCGACTCATGGACATCGTCCGAAGCCGGGTCGCGGAAAGACTCGGAGTCGAGCTCGAAACGGAACTCGAGATTTGGTGATTTGTAGGCCGGAACGAATTCTACGAGTTCCGGCACTTTCACTGCAAATTAAGGCTGTGCCGGAACTCGCCAAGCTCGTTCCGGCCTACAATGAACAGGTTGACCGCTTATGGCAACGCTCAAGAAAAAACGGAAAAAAGGGCCGCCTCTTCGTGGCTTGGCACGCGTGAAGCAGTGGCTCTGGTCGCGGGGCCGGGCGGTCGTCGCGCTGCTGGTCGTCGCGCTGCTCGGCTGGGGAATGCAAGTCGTTTGGCAGCGCGCGGCACCCTCGATTATCCATCGTGATCGCTACCTGCTCACCGCTGAGGGGATCGAAATTTCGACCCTGCCCTCATGGATTACCGCCGATGTGCGGATGGAAGTCGTACGAAACTCGGGCCTCGACCGTCGGCTTTCGGTGCTCGACGAAGCGTTTGTCAGCGTCGTCGAAGATGCATTCGCTTTGCACCCTTGGGTCGAGTCGGTCGACAAAATCACCAAGAGCTACCCTCCTGCGGTCTTTGTCGATCTGACGTTCCGCCGCCCCGTGGCGGTCGTGGAGTTAGCCAGCGCGGAGGGGGTCCAGCTCATTCCCGTCGACAAACTTGGAATTCAATTGCCCGCGGAGAACGTACCCGACATTAGCAAACGCTATCTGCCTCGAATTGGCGGAATCGTGGGTCGACCGCCGGTCGGCCAGCAGTGGGCTGATCCACGGGTCATTGGCGCGACCGAATTGGCTGAGCTCTTGGCCGACAATTGGGAGTCGCTGCACTTGGTCGACATCTTGCCTTCGGCACGACCGGAAATTCGAGAGGAGCATCGCTACTTCGTATTCCACCTGATCACCCGAGGCGGAACGCGAGTCGTATGGGGAGCCGCGCCAAGTCATGCTCCGCCAGGCGAGGACAATTTCGAGGCAAAACTCGAGCGACTACGCAAATGTGCCAAGCAGCTTGGCCCCTTGGATTCCGTGCGCGGGCCCGCCGTGGTCGATGTTCGCCGCGAATTGGCCATCACTCCAAGGACCGTCAAGAATACCACGCCACGCACCGTCAAGAATCCGCCGGCAACCGACCAGCAAGAATCACTCGTAAAGTGATTTCTTGCGGGGGGGGGGGATATCAGGCAGGATCCGATTCCACAGGCAATGGTTGAGAAACCTCGAGTGCCAATCGCTCGGCCTCGCGTAGTTTTTCGGCCAACTCTTCGCGGATAATCGCCATCTCGGGAGGAGCTTCGACGCCAATCCGAACCCCGCCCCCACCGACCTTCACCACCGTGACGGTGATCTTGTCGCCGATCAGAATACGTTGGCCAACTTTTCGGGATACCACCAGCACGTTTGCAAGCTCCTTCTCTCTCCGCCGAGGGATGCCAGCGGAGACCGAGACTTCCGTGATTTGGCACGCAACCAGTGCGTTACAAGACTTACCGTAGTGGTATGGTGCGAGGATTGCAAGCAATGGCATCGCGATAAAGGGCAATAAAACCGAGAAAATGAGGGCTTTGGGTGAGTTACGGGAGAAACAAGCTGGTAAAAACCCCTTTGGTTCTGTTTGCTTCGTTTTCTGAAGAGAAGTAAACTGGTGGCATAGCAATAAGAGCCTATCCCAGAATCCTGCTGGAGGTACCCTCGGCAATTCCACGGTTTCGATTCCACTGCTCGACTGGGTTGACCTGAAAGCGTCAAAACGGCGCGATGAAATGGGGGATCCCAATTTTGGTCTAACTGCCTACCGCTGCTCCTCTGCGTGAAACGAGTGGGATATCTATCGATCGAGAGTTTCTCTGCAGCATGACCACCTCACCGCAAATCATGGCCCATCGGGGCGATGCTCGGCATTTCCCTGAAAATAGTTTGCCGGCTCTCGCCCGTGCCATGGAGGTGGGTATTCGCCACGTGGAGTGCGACATCCAAATCAATGCCTCGGGGTCGCCGGTGATGCTTCACGATGCCGATTTGCAACGAACGCACGGGAAAAAACTGACGGTCTTTGAGCACACCGACGGGCAGTCGCCCGCACTTCTCTTGTTGCCCGAGGTGCTCGAACTGGCGGATCGGCATCCGGAGGTCACGCTTTACCTGGAAGTCAAACACGACAGTATCGATCACTGGGGAGAGGACTTCGTGCTAGAAAAAACTTTGCCTTTCTTAGGAAAGAGGCAACGACACGTGGTGTTTGCCCGTTCTATGAGCTTCCTGGAAAAAATACGCCACGCAGGGATGCCACGTGTGGGCGTTATCTTGCGCGAGTGGTCAGAAGATATCCGGCAACGTGTTACTCAGTTTGGCCCCGATTTTTTGGTGATCGATTTTTGCTTGGTCCCCGAGGGCGAAGACCTTTGGCCTGGGCCTTGGCAATGGGCCGTCTACGAGATTGGCGACACTGCCGGCACTCTTGCCTGGGGCAAGCGAGGAGCCGATTTCGCCGTGAGTTTTGATTGTGTAGCGCTCTTTCGAGAACAGCAGGCACCAAGCCGTGACTGATTACTACGACTTGGTGATTATCGGCGCTGGGATTCAAGGCGTGGGCGTTGCCCAAGCTGCCGCCGCAGCGGGTTATCGCGTCTTGGTGTTGGAACGCACGGCGATTGCTGCGGCAACCTCGAGTCAGTCGTCCAAGTTGATCCACGGGGGGCTTCGCTATCTCGAGACAGGCCAGCTTCGGCTGGTTCGCGAAGCCCTGCGAGAACGGGCCCTTTTGCTCCGTTTAGCCCCCGATCTCGTAAAACTTGTCCCCTTTCATTTACCCGTTTATCGAGCAAGCCGCCGCAAGTCGTGGCAATTGCGGCTCGGCCTGAATCTTTACCGAACACTGGGAGGAGGCAGATTTCAATCGCTTCGCAAGAGCGACTGGGACCAGCTAGATGGATTGGTGACCGAAAACTTGACGAGCGTCTTTCGTTATTACGACGGACAAACTGATGATGCTTTGCTGGCTCAAGCGGTGATGCGATCGGCCGAGTCGCTGGGGGCAGAACTCAAATTGCCAACGGAATTCGTAGCCGCCCGGCTTGAAGCGGACCATTGCCAAGTGGTCTATCGCGAGGGGACCGGCCCCGAGGCGAGACAACGAAACTGTCGTTGTGCAGCATTGGTCAACTGCGCGGGGCCTTGGGCTGCTCGGCTCCTCGAAAAAGTCGAGCCGAAGCAAGCTCCTTTTGCCGTAGACTTGGTGCAGGGTAGCCATCTTTGGCTTGCGCTCGAGGCACCCAAAGGGTGCTATTATGTGGAGGCGCCCAGCGATGGGCGTGGCGTTTTTTTGCTTCCTTGGCACGGGGAAACGCTACTGGGCACCACCGAAACCCTGCACCAAGGACCTCCCGAGGAGGCCCGTACGCTTCCCGCCGAGACAAGTTATCTGCTTGAAACGTTGGCTCACTATTTTCCTCATCTGAGAGACGTTTCTGAGCAGCAGATTAAACAAAAATACTGCGGCCTGCGGGTGCTGCCAAAAGGCGACGGTCGTCTCTTCAGACGTAGCCGAAGTGTCCTCCTTCACGGAAACCGACATCAAGCTCCTCGCTTGGTAAGCGTAATGGGCGGCAAGCTGACCACCTACCGCCTGACGGCCCAAAAAGTCATGAAAATGCTTGAGCCGTGCCTGCCCGCCGCTCAGGCAAAGGGAGATACGGCACGCCTGACGTTGAGTTGAGATTGAGGCTTTTATTGCCCCTTGATTAGAAAGCTGATACTCCTCAGAGTTTGAGTTTGGCATGGTGGAAGAACGATCTCAACAAGGCTTGATTGCTTCGCGTGTTACGAATCGTCTTGGCAGTCGACCTGCCGAGGTGCAAGACGTCATCGGGAATAAAATCGCGGCGGCAGCCGTTCCACTTTTTAATTCCTGCGTCCTTCGGGAAAATTCTCATCACCGGCTGAACCAAGTAGCTTACTTCAGCACAAAGAAAGGAATTCAAAACTGTTTTTTGAATCGGCTATTGACCAAACTTAAGACCGTCGCTGTCTCGTTCAACCGAGGGCTTCAAGACTCGCTGCCCTATCTGTTAGAATGCTTGGCTCAGAAGACTTGCCCGCGACCAAGGAAAACCCTATGCCAACCACGATGCCTGCCGTCGATACGTCGAGCGGCAAGTCGGTGCTTTCGGTTACTCAACTGACGTCCCAACTAAAAGGGGTCGTCGAGCAGGAGTTTTCGGCCGTTTGGGTTGCTGGCGAGATTTCTAATTTCTCGCGTCCCCAGTCGGGCCATTGCTATTTTACGCTCAAAGACGACAACGCCCAATTGCGTGGGGTTATTTGGCGCGGCACGGCGGCCAAGCTCAAATTTGATGTTCACGATGGCTTGGAAGTCGTCTGCCGTGGGCGGCTTGATGTCTATCCGCCGCGTGGCAGCTACCAGTTGGTGGTCGATCAGTTGCAGCCGCAAGGCATCGGGGCTTTGGAGCTGGCGCTTCGCAAGTTGCGCGAAAAGTTGGGCGAAGAAGGGCTCTTTGACGCCTCTCGCAAGAAGCCGCTGCCTGCTTTTCCGCGCCGGATCGGGGTGGTTACTAGCCCAACTGGCGCGGCGATTCGCGACTTTTTGGAGGTCTTACGCCGGCGCTGGCAAGGCGTCGAAGTCTTTGTTTTTCCTGTGCGAGTCCAGGGAGACAGCGCCGCGGCCGAGATCTCCCGAGCGATTGAGCAGGCAAACCGACTCGCGCCGTCGCTCGACGTTTTGGTGGTCGGCCGAGGCGGGGGGAGCCTCGAAGACCTTTGGGCGTTTAACGAAGAACCGGTGGTGCGAGCGCTTGCCGCTTCCCGCGTGCCGACCGTCTCGGCCGTCGGGCATGAGATTGACGTGACGCTTGCCGACTTAGCAGCCGATGTGCGGGCGTTGACCCCCAGTGAAGCCGCCGAGTTGGTGGTGCCCTCGGCTCAGGGAGTTGCTGAGTTAATGCATAGTCTTTCGAGCCGAATGCAAAATGCGCTTGCTGTGCAGGTGGCTGCACATCGGAGTCGACTTGATGCCATCGTCAGCCGCCCTGCGTTTGCTAGGCCGCTCGATGGAGTCCACCACTTGAGTCGCCAAGTGGACGACTTGGGAACGCGATTTTCTGGGGCTATGCAAGTCAACTTGCGCGAGCAGCAGAGTCGGGTGGCTGCGATCAGCGGCAAGCTCGAAACGCTGAGCCCTCTAGCGGTGTTGCAACGCGGCTACAGCCTCACGCAAGATCCCGCCAGCGGTCGCCTGATTACCTCGACCCAGTCATTGAAAAAGGGCCAGCAGATATCAACACGCTTGGCAGAGGGAAATATCACCAGCACCATCGATACGGTTGAAAAATAAAACAAAAGTTAGCGTTGGCGGCAACGCCGAACCCTCACCACAGAACCCCAACCCCACATCAGCCTTCTCATGGCCAAGAAAAAAACCGCGAAATCTAAAGAGACTAATTTCGAGCAGTCGCTTGAAGAGCTCGAAACTATCGTTGCGAAGCTCGAAGGGGGCCAGCTCGGCTTGGCCGAGTCGCTCGATTGCTACGAGCATGGCGTTCATCACTTGAAGGCCTGTTATCATCAGCTCAACGAGGCCGAGCGCCGTATCGAGCTGGTCAGCGACCTTGATGCTTCGGGTCGACCTCGTACCAAGCCGTTTGAGGAATCGGGCGACGAATCGCTTGACGAGAAGCTTTCTGCCCGGAGCGGTCGGAGGAGCGTGAAAAAGAGCCGAAAAGCAAGCAGTGACGTAGACGATGGATCGTCGCTGTTTTAGGATAGAGCTACTAGCCGCTAGCTGTTAGCTAGGCAGTTCTTTGCCATTCCCCTCGATCTTTCTCTCGATGAACGCAAACATCAAAACTCCTGCTCTGTCTATGCGAAGTCAAGAATTGCGAGAGTTGATTGAGGAGTCGCTGCGGCGTTTTATCGATTTCGACTCGGGTTGCCCGACTCGGCTCCGCGAGGCGATCGAATACAGTCTGTTAGCCCCTGGCAAACGGCTTCGTCCGCAGTTGGTGCTTTTTGCTGCTGAGGCTTGTGGTGGTGATATCGAAGAGGCTCTGCCGGCAGCGGCAGCGGTGGAAATGGTCCATGCCTATTCGCTTGTGCATGATGATTTGCCGGCGATGGATGATGACGACCTTCGCCGTGGCCGACCGACGTGCCACATACAATTCGACGAAGCGACGGCCATTTTGGTGGGTGATGCGTTGCTGGCGAGGGCTTTTGAGGTGTTGGCAACTAAAATCCGTGTCGGCGACCGGGCGGCCCGCTGTTGTGCGGTGCTGGCTGAGGCGGCAGGAGCTTCGCAATTGGTGGGAGGTCAGGCGGATGACCTAAATGGTAGAGTTCGCGAGAAGTCGCTTGAGCGATTAGAATCGATTCATCGGCGTAAGACGGGGGCTTTGTTTCTTGCATCGCTCCGCCTGGGCGCGATCGTGGCGGAGGCGACGACTGAGCAAGCAACGGCTCTCGATGAGTATGGCCAATGTCTTGGCTTGGCTTTTCAGATAGTTGACGACTTGCTGGATGTCTCGGGTTCGGAGAAGCAAGTTGGCAAACGATTGGGTAAAGATGCGGAGCGGGACAAGACGACCTATCCCTTAGTGCTTGGCGAAGAGGCAAGCCGCGAGCGTGCCGAGGCGTTAATCGATCAGGCGTGTGAGGCGGTTGCCTTTTTTGGCGAGAAGGCAGACTCTTTGCGAGAACTCGCCCTGTTTGTCAGGCGGAGAAACAATTGACTCAAGAAATTCTTTCCACGATCCGTAGTCCCGACGACCTCGGCAAGCTGTCGCTGCCTCAGCTTGAGCAGTTGGCCGTCGAAATGCGCGAGGTGCTCTGCAATCTGGTCGCCTGCCGTAGTGCGCACTTTGCTTCGAATCTCGGGGTCGTGGAGTTGTGTATCGCGCTGCACGATACGTTTGATTTTCGTCGCGACCGCCTGATTTGGGATACGGGCCATCAGATTTATCCGCACAAGCTGCTTACGGGCCGATTTTCGCAGTTTGATACGATGCGCACCAAAGGCGGGCTGATGGGTTATCCCAACCCGGCCGAGAGCGAGTACGACCTTTTTATGACGGGTCATGCGGGGGCTAGTGTTTCGACGGCACTCGGCCTGGCCAGCGGCGACGATTTGATGCGCAAGGACGAAGGGCGGCATTCGGTTGCAGTGATCGGCGACGGTGCATTTCCTTCGGGCGTGGTCTTCGAAGCGATGAACAACTCGCGACGGCAGAGCGAAAAAATGCTGGTCGTGCTCAACGACAACCAGATGTCGATCTGCCCGCGTGTGGGCGGCATGGCCGACTATCTCGACCGGCTGCGGATCAATCCGATGTACACCGGTTTTAAGGAAGAGATCGCAAACATTTTGGGCAAAGTGCCGCTGTTGGGTGATCCGACGGAGCGGTTTCTTGTGCAATTGAAAGAAGCCGCCAAAGCGGGGCTCAGTGGCGGGATGATGTTCGAGGACATGGGTTTTCGCTATGTGGGGCCCATCGATGGCCACAACATTGGCCTGTTGCGCAAGTACCTAAAAATGGTCCAGCGCATTGAGGGGCCCGTTTTGCTGCATGTGGTAACCGAAAAGGGACACGGTTTCAAGCCGGCCACCGACGACCCGGTCTTGTTCCACGCCCCGCCGCAATTCGAGCGGCGCGAAGACCAAGTCGTCTCGATGAAGAAAAGCTCGTCGCGGGCGTACACGCATGTTGCTTCAGAGGCGATTGAATCGCAATTGCGCAATGATTCGCGCGTGACGGTTCTTACGGCCGCGATGTGCCAAGGAAACAAGCTTGAAAAAATCCGCGACAAATTCCCTGATCGTTTCTTCGACACGGGCATTTGCGAATCGCACACCGTGGCTTTTGCCGCCGGCCAAGCAAAGGCCGGCATGCGTCCGATTGTCAACATCTACAGCACGTTTTTGCAGCGTGCCTACGATCACATTTTCCAAGAAGTTTCGCTGCAAAATTTGCCCGTGACGTTTATGCTCGATCGGGGCGGTCTTGCGGGGCCCGATGGCCCGACGCACCACGGGGTGTTTGATTTTGGCTATCTGCGTGTGTTTCCTAACATGACCGTGATGGCTCCTGGCGATGCGCGCGACTTACCGGCAATGCTCGATTTCGCGCTAAAACACGAGGGCCCCTGTACGGTTCGTTACCCGAAGGCGACGGCCGTAGAGATCGAACGTGTGGTCGCGCCGATCGAACTTGGAAAAAGCGAAATTTTGAGCTGGGGCACCGATGGCTGTCTCATTTCTTGCGGTGCCCTGCTTTCGCGCTGCGTCGAAGCGGCAGCGCGTCTTCGCGACGAAGGGCTCGACATCGGCGTCATCAACGCTCGGTTCCTAAAGCCGTTGGATACCGAGGTTATCTTGCGGGCAATACGCGAATGCCGTTTTGTTGTGACGGTGGAAGAAGCGGCCTTGGCGGGCGGTTTTGGTAGCGCGGTGGTCGAAGCGGCCGCCGACGCGGGGGTCGATGCGAGCCGCGTGCGCCGGTTGGGCATCTCCGATCACTACGTTGAGCATGGCGAGCGGGATGAATTGCTGGCCGATCTGGGGCTGGATGTGGCTGGAATGGTTGCGAGTTGCCGGGAGTTGGCCGGGGCTTCGGTCGAGACTTGAACAGTCCTCAACCTCCGAGCCCCATACGCAGAAACTTTTCTCCCGCGAGAGCGCCAGCCGTTTGCTCGAAATATCCGGCAGGCCATTCCGACGGTGAATCGCAGTACGCCCGCTGGTCGTCGGGCGACAACACAATCGCGAGAATTTCCCCCTGCGCATCTCGCACTTCGACTCCACCAGCCTTGGCCTGTTTCAAAAGATGCTCGATAGACAAGCTCGAAGTCTCGGCATTCAGAATAAATGTGTTCATCACTCACCCTTCAACCAGCAATTTTGAAGCAATCGTTGCCGGGCGATAAGCGCCCGTTCTACCTAGCCATTGTACCATAATCAGTTGACCGGGGTAGCCAAACCCAGCCTGACGTGGCCGCTGATCGCTGCTATGCTAGAGTGCATGAGCACCAACGCCTTCTCAAAAAAACGCCCTCGCGTGCTGATGCTTGCCGATGCGGCGAAGCCGGAGATCCAGCAGCGGGCAGCGGAGTTGCGGCCTGTTTTGGAAAAATATGTTGAGGTGGTTGCAGTGGTGGATGACTTTTCGGCCGGTCTCCCGTCGGTGGAAGTCGATTTCTCTGTCGTACTAGGCGGCGATGGGTCGATGTTGCGGGCGGCGCATGCGATGGAGTATCAGCAGTTGCCGGTTCTGGGCGTGAATCTTGGGCGGCTTGGGTTTCTTGCGGATGTACAGCCAGAGCAGCTCGACGAATTACTGCCTCAGGTGGTAGCTGGCGAGTATCGGGTCGTTTCGCATCTGATGTTTGAGTGCGAAGTTCTACGAAAAGAAAAACCGCTGCTCCGAGTACTGGGACTCAACGAAGTGGCAGTGCTAGCAGGCCCGCCGTTTGCGATGCTCGATGTGCAGCTTTACGTTGACGGTGAACTGGCAACGACTTATAGTTGCGATGTTAGTACGCCCGTTGGCTCGACTGCCCATAGCCTCTCGGCGGGGGGGCCGATTTTGCGAAAAAACTTGCAGGCGTTTGTCATCTCGCCGATTAGCCCGCATACGCTCACCAACCGCCCAGTGATCGACTCGGCCGACCGTGTTTACGAGTTGGCTGTGCCCCAGCCGAACGAGGGGACGTCGTTGGTGATCGATGGAAAAGTGGTTTGCCAATTGACGGTCGAGGATCGAATTCGTGTGACGAGATCGGAGGCCCAGTTTCAATTGATCGAAGTCCATGGGCATGGTTACTACCGCACTTTGAGAGAAAAACTTGGCTGGGGCGGGCGGTTGAAGCTTGAAAGCTAATGAAAGGGGCCGGCTTGGCAGCCGGCGCTAACGGGGGAAATTGACTCCAATCTCGGTGCAAGGAGGCGCATTATGAAATATTCCATTGTTTTTTCGTTCTTGGTTCTACTGCTCGTTGGCAGCGCATTGACCTACGCTGTCGAAAAGGCTTCGACCGAAAAATACCATCTGCAGTACGGGTTCAAAATGGGCGAGGTACTGCGCTATCGGGTGAATCACACGGCCGACATGCGTAGTACGATCGAAGAGACCTCGCAACAGGCCGAGAGCAAGAGCGAATCGATCAAGGCCTGGAAAGTGACCGACGTATTGCCCAATGGTGAAATCGAATTCGTCCACGTGGTCGAAGTCGTGCGGATGTCGAATCGTGTGCCCAATCGTGCGGCAAGCGTGTTCGATAGTGAAACCGACGAAACTCCGCCTCCCGGTTTCGAACAGGCGGCGCGTGCCATTGGGGTGCCCCTCTCGGTGATTCGCATGACGCCCGCTGGCGAGATTGTCGAGCGGGTCGAAAAACATCCTCAGCCCGAGGCGAGCGACGACATGCCGATTACGCTGGAGCTTGCCGAAAAACCTATCGCAGTAGGAGAACAGTGGGATGCAACCTACGATGTGCCGGTCGAGCGAAAGAGCGGCGCGAAGCTGCAGGTCCGCACACGTCGCGTTTGTACGCTGAAAAAGGTCGAAGCGGGCATTGCCACGATCAAGGTAGAATATCAGGTCCTGACGCCGGTCAGCCCCTTTCGAGTCGCAGTTGGTTCAGCGAATGATGAAAGGCTTGGTGCGATTCGATCTCGAACGGGGCCGTGTGGTTTCGCAAAAACTTGATACCGACCGACGGGTGCTAGGTTTTGCCGGGGGGGCGAGCAGCATGCGCTACGTTTCGCGATACGAAGAGCAATTGCTAAAGCCGGGCGAAAAGTTGGCCCGTAAGCCGAATTCCTCTGAAGAGAGGAAGTGACGATGCTGAATTTCTTATCGACGGGCATCAGCCTTGGTGCCGCGATCGCTGTGGTTTGCTCGTGGCACCGAAATCGTTCGATCGTCTGGATGATTGTCCACGGCACGCTTAGCTGGGTCTATGTCGTCTACTTTGCGCTGACGCGCGGGGCGGATGAGGTGCGGTAGCTTTCGTGACTTAGAACTCCGGCGATCTATCAGATCGCGGCTATTCTCTCTGACAGATTGCAGATCGCTTACTCTTCGCCTTCGACTTCATGCACGATGACGATGTCGTGAACGCCGGCTGCCATTTTGGAATCTTTGGGGCCTGCCGTCAGATGCGAACCTCCGACAATGACGATGCGGTCGCCCTTGGTGGCTATGCCGCTGCGGCATGCCCAGTGGTCGGTGTGCCGGATGAGTTGCTCGACATCGGTTGCCGGAGCGTTCCGTAGCGGCGTGACGCCCCAGTAGAGGCACATCTGTCGTAGCGTGGTTTCGATCGTGCTGACCCCTACGGTGGGCACGAAACTTCGTTGCTGGGAGAGGGCCAGTGCGGTTCGGCCGGAATGGCTGGCAACGACGACCAGCTTGGCTTCTAGCACGTGGGCCATCGTGCCGGCACCGCGGACGACAGCGCTGGTCACATCGTGCAAACCGTCGGCCCGCTTCGAGCCCGATTCTCTCAAGGGCTGTCCTGCGATGCTCTCTTCGGTCGCTAGGGCAATTCGATTCATCATTTCGACGGCCAATCGCGGATGCTTGCCGATCGCGGTTTCGCCGGAAAGCATGCAGGCATCGGCACCATCGAGAATCGCGTTGGCGACGTCAGTCGTCTCGGCTCGTGTCGGTCGTTGCGACTCGTGCATGCTGTCGAGCATCTGGGTGGCGATGATGGCGGGCTTATGAAATTCCTGGCATTTGCGAATGATTCGTTTTTGGGCGAGCGGCATCTGGGCTACGTCGATTTCGACGCCCAGATCGCCTCGGGCGACCATCACGCCATCGGCTTCGGCGACAATTTCGTCGAGCCGTTCGAGTGCCTCGCTTTTTTCTATCTTGGCAATCACGCTTGCTCGGGAACCGCTCGAACGGATGATGTCTTTGAGCGTGCGGACTTCGTCGGGCGAGCGAACAAAACTCAGGCTAACGAAATCGGCTCCTGTCTTGGCAGCCCAGATCGCGTGTTTGTGGTCTTCGACACTAATCGCCGGCACACTAAGCCGAATTCCCGGAAGATTGATCCCCTGCTTGCTGCGAATGGTGCCTTGCTGCACCACTCGCATTCGAGCACGGCCTGGCGAGACTTCTTCGACCACCATGCTGACCGTGCCATCGGCGAGCATGACGTGATCGCCTATCGAGAGTTCGTTGACTAAGGGCTCGTAGCTAGATTGCAATTCGTTGGGTGCGGCGGATTCTCCTTGGACAAAGAAAAACTCCTCGCCTCGGGCGCAAAAGATGCTTTCATTTTCTAAGTCGCCAAGACGAAACTTGGGTCCGGCCAAATCGACCAAGATGGCAAGGGGCATGTTGAGATCTTTGCCTACCTGGCGGATGCGGTCGACAAAGACTTGTTGGGCGTCGGGATTGCCGTGCGCCATGTTGAGACGAAAAACGCTTGCCCCCGAACGCACGAGTTGCGTAAGCTGCTCGAGTTCGCCGCAGGAAGGGCCGACGGTCGCGATTATTTTGGTGCGCGACGGACGCAGATACTCGGGCGGCGTTTGGTACTCATCCATAAGTTGCTCGGAACAATCTGGGTCGATGCCCAC
>JAADIN010000212.1 GCA_013151315.1 Planctomycetota bacterium
TGCCAGCCTTGCTCGACAGCGGCCAGATCAGCTACCAGCCGCGCGGCAAGATGGAAGAAGACCCAAGTTTTAAGCAACTAATTCCCTACGTCTTGTTCCGCTACACGGGCCGTGATGGAACTCCGCGACTGTTTCAATACACTCGCGGCGGCGGACAAGGCGAAGCCCGACTCCACGCCAAGCGGAGCGTCGGCATCGGCGGCCATATTTCCACCGAAGACGCCGGCGCGGGCACCAACCAGGATGTCTATCGCGAAGGCATGTTGCGAGAATTGGCCGAGGAAGTGGTCATTGAATCGCCCTACACCGAAAAGTGCGTCGGACTGATTAACGATGATGAAACGTCCGTCGGCAAGGTGCATCTGGGCATTGTCCACATCTTCGAGGTCGAGAATCTCAACGTCCACGCTCGCGAGGAAGACATCCAAGGCGCCTGCTTCATGCCCATCGCCGAAATCCTGCCCGAACTCGAACACTTTGAAACATGGTCTCAGATCGTTGTGAAGGCACTGTTTGCGTAAAAGAGGGCGCTAGAAACGTAGGAGAAGCCTCTTCCCCCACTTCAACCAGCGCCCAGTAACTAGCGCCTCGATGATCTACCTCGACAACCATGCCACGACTTGCGTTGATCCACACGTCGTCGAGGCGATGCTGCCCTTTTTTTCAGAACACTATGGCAATGCCGGCAGCGTGGGGCATTGCTTCGGTGAAGACGCAAGCGTGGCCGTCGAACGGGCACGTACTTCGATTGCGGCCTCTCTTGGTGCCGATTCCAAAGAAATCGTCTTCACTAGCGGTGCTACTGAGAGTAATAATCTCGCTATTCGAGGCGTTGCCGAGCGGAAACCTCGTCGAAAAAACCGACGGGGCGATCACCTCGTTAGCGTCCGTACCGAACACCATTCGGTTCTCGAACCGCTAGCCCGCTTGGCAAAACATGGCTTCGACGTCACGCTCCTTGAGGTTGAACCCTACACGAGCCCACGCGCAGGCTGGCTCGACCCGCAGCGTGTTGCCGACGCTTTGCGCGACGACACGGTGCTGGTCAGCGTGATGCTCGCCAACAACGAAATCGGCGTGATTCAGCCGCTAGCGGAAATCGCCGAAATCTGCCATCGCCACAACGTCCTGCTCCACTGCGACGCAACCCAAGCCGTCGGAAAAATACCGGTCGACGTCGATCAACTGGGCGTCGACCTGATGAGTTTTTCGGCACATAAAATCTATGGACCTAAAGGAGTTGGCGCGCTTTATGTACGCCGTCGCGTTCGGCTCGAGCCGCAAATCCTCGGTGGGGGTCAGCAGAAAGTTCGCCGTAGCGGAACGCTCAACACTCCCGGTATCGTTGGATTTGCGAAAGCCCTGGAGCTCTGCACGGCTGAGCTCTCTACCGAGATGGTACGGCTCGCCGATTTGCGTAACCGCCTTTGGCATGGCCTCAGCGACCAACTCGGCGAGCTACAACTCTGCGGTCCAGCGCTCGAGCTTCCCAATCGTCTTCCCGGCAATCTGAATCTGGCTCTCGGCGACGTCGAGGGCGAAGCCCTCCTGCTGGGCCTCGAAAGCTTGGCCATCAGCTCGGGAGCGACCTGTGCCTCAACCGACCCCGGCCCTAGCCACGTCCTGCTGGCCCTCGGCATGGACGACGACCTCGCCCGCAGCAGTTTGCGATTCGGCCTGGGCCGCTTCAATACCGAGAAAGACATCGATTTGGCAATCGAAGCGGTTGCCGACACAGCACGACAACTCCGAAAAATGGCCTCCTAAAGGGTTCACAGCAGAAAATTCGGCTTTCCCCCGTCAATTTTTTGCTATAATTTATCCAGTCCACACTCAACGGCTCCCCGAGCCTTCACCCGCCGTATACTAGGAATCGAAAAAATGAGCATTATCCTTACCGAAAAAGCTGCCGGCGAGGTCAAGCGGATCATCGAAGACCAGAAGCTTGAAGATGGCACGGTGCTTCGTGTCGGCGTTGCGGGAGGCGGCTGCAGCGGATTTAGCTACTCCCTCGGTTTCGACAAAGACTTCGACGAAAAAGTCGACGCCAAGTACGAGTACCACGGCGTCCCGGTCGTCGTCGACAAGAAAAGCGCCCTCTATCTCGATGGCACAACGGTCGACTTCTACGACGGTATCGAAAAACGTGGCTTTACCTTCGACAATCCTAATGCCGTGAAATCATGCGGCTGTGGCAGTTCGTTCCAGGCATAGCTTATCTTGCTTGGAATCGGCTTACTTGGAATCGTCACAACCGTCATATCGATTAATCCCCCGCCCAAGGCCTCACGGTTTTCTGATGCGCGTCGAGGAATTAGCGCTTTGGTGCAGTCCAAGATGCTCTTTTTGAGCTAGCCTTGAGTAGGGTTTGCCGCACCCGTCCGTCGGCAGACCTCATCAATCCGTCGGCAGACCTCATCAATTGGCTTCTCTAGGAATGGATCGAAGACATGAAGGATTTACTACTTCGGCTACTGATTGATGAAGACGGGCCAACTGCTGTCGAATATGCAGTCATGCTAGCGCTGATTATCGTAGTCGCTGTGGTATCCATAGGACTTCTAGGCACCGAATTAAACAACAGCCTTGAGGATTCCAATACTCAGATGGCTAACGCTTTCTCTTAATGGCCAGCAAGGTCCACTTATCTTTGCCATCTTCTTCTGATTGCACTGCAATCTGATAGCGCTGCGTAGCCGTCACCACCGCTGTATGTTCCGGCAAACCGCCAAATTTTTGGTGGAAAGCCACCAATCACAACAGCGAGCTAAAGCCAATCACGCAGGCTGCCGATTCCCTTCCTAGCAAATCAATACTACGTGTTTCTACGGTACTCGCTAGTGCATACGCTATGGCTGTTGACCCAATATCTAGTGCTTTGACGACTTTAAGAATCAATTGGGCTAACACTCGTAGCCGGCACAAGCTCGTCTGCCATCCCGAAGAGAGTCTTCTACGGCTCTCCTCGCAACCAGGAGACTACCTGCCCCAGTCTTCAGGCCGAGGAGAGCCATTTTTTTCCGGGCTCGGGGACGAGCCGGCTCGCTGGGGGGGGCACCATGCGGAAACGCTTTTCTATACCACGAGCATGGCATCGCCGTAGCTATAAAACCGGTATTCTTCCTTGATCGCTTCGTCATAGGCATGCCGAACCAATTCCGAGCCGCCAAACGCTTGCACTAGCAATAGCAGCGTCGTCCTCGGGAAGTGAAAATTCGTGAGCAAGGCATCGATCGCCTGAAACTCATAGGGCGGGCGAATGTACAAGTCGGTCTCGCCCTGCCAAGCACGCAGTGTCGAAATTGCCTCTTCTTGGTCCTGTTGTACGGCGGCAGCCGATTCCAACACGCGCGTGACCGTCGTGCCGACCGCAATATTCCTTCCGTTTGCCGTCCGAGTCGCGTTGAGCTCTTGCGAAGCAGCGTCCGACAATTCACCCCACTCGCTGTGCATCGGGTGTTCGCTCGGGTCCTCGACCGAAATCGGCTGGAACGTCCCCAAACCCACGTGGAGCGTCACCGACGAAAAATCGGTGCCCGACTGCTTGAGTGCTCTCAACAAATCCTCAGTAAAATGAAGCCCTGCTGTAGGCGCTGCCACGGCACCAGGTCGCTTGGCAAAAACAGTTTGGTAATCTCGCACGTCCGAGTCCACCATATTGCCCCCGCGAATATACGGGGGCAACGGGACTCGGCCGATCTGATTGAGCAGCTCCGTCGTCGACAACGGGGTCGTCGAGAACTCCGATTCGGGCCGGGCCAACCATTGCCCCCCGTCTAGCTTTTCCAACAGCCACAACGTCACCGCCGGCTTGCCTTCGCGGTCGAGCAGGGTAATCTGCTCCATCGGCTTCAGTCGACCGCGGGTCTTGCAAACGAGCCGCCAATCTCCCTCCTCCCCCATCTGTCCAAGAAACAATCCCTGCCAGCGTCCCCCTGTTGCGGCGCGCAAACCACGAAGCTGCGCTGGAATCACCCGCGTGTCGTTGAGCACCAACCGATCGCCTGGCAGCAACAAACGGGGAAGATCACGGATATGATGATGGCCAATGGTTCCCCGAACTCGATCGACCACCATCAACCGAGCATCGACACGATTGTTGAGCGGCTCTTGAGCCACCAGTTCTTCTGGCAACGAATATTCAATCCAAGGTTCCATGCCGTAACCGTACCAAAGAAAGCTGTCAGCCGTTAGCTACCTGAAACTCTAGCAGGTGCTACAATCGAGATTCCGCAATCCGAATTCCGCAATCCGAATTTTTCTGATGTCTGAGTCGACCTGCCACATTCCCGTCCTACTGCAGGAAATTCTCCACTGGTTGCAGCCAGCCCCTGGAAAAATTTTGGTCGACGGCACCCTCGGTGGCGGGGGCCACACCGCGGCGCTGGCTTCGCGAGTCGGGCCCGAAGGCCAAGTGATTGCCGTCGACCTCGATCCTCAAGCCCTCGAGCGCGCCAGCCAAGCGATTGGCTCACTCCCGGTTAAAATCGTTGCTGCCAACTACACGGAGATCCCTCAAATTCTTGGCAACCTCGGGCTCAATGCGGTCGACGGCATCCTGCTCGACCTGGGCCTCTCTAGCGACCAGCTAGCCGACGAAGATCGCGGTTTTAGTTTTCACAGCGAGGGCGAACTCGATTTGCGTTTCGATCGCACCCGAGGCAAACCGGCTTGGCAGCTGATCGAGCGATTGAGCGAACGCCACTTGGCCGATCTCATTTATCAATACGGCGAGGAGCGACTCAGCCGTCGGATCGCACGCAAAATCGTCGCCCAGCGACGCGAAAACCCCCTCCGCACCGCGGGGCAACTGGCCGAGCTACTCCGCGGTTGCGTTCCTCGCAGCCGTGGCCATCAGATCGACCCGGCCACACGTACCTTCCAAGCGTTGCGCATTGCGGTGAACGACGAACTTCAATCGCTCCAAGAAGCGCTCACCCACTTGCCCGACTTCCTTAATCCTGGAGGACGCCTAGCAATCATTAGCTTCCATTCGCTCGAAGACCGCATGGTAAAGCATGCCTTCCGCGAAGACAGCCGCCTCGAAGTCCTCACCCGCCGACCATTGCGTGCCACCGACGAAGAAATCGAAGAAAACCCCAGGGCAAGCAGTGCCAAATTACGAGTCGCCGAGCGCGCTACCTCACAGCAGAAAGACCATGCGGGCCGAGAGGCAGCAGGGCATCACCGTTAGTTTTTCATAATCTTAATCACTCTCTTTTTCAATTGATTTTCGCTTAAAGATCAACTAGACAATCACCCTTGATCGATAAATCGCACGTGTGGAGTCTGATTGCGATTAAGAAGTAATGACATGGCGCACGGAATTGTAAGACGAAGTTACCTCGCTCCCCACACCTCTCACCCTTCTATGCCTCAACTCCCCCTCGTCGACGACATCTACCAAACGACTCCTGAAACCATCTCCTGGTTGTCGCGCACTTTTCCCTCGCTCGTATTCTACGCGCGCTGGATAGCAAACGTGTATCGCAGCAGTGCCCAGGCAAAACGCTCGCAGTACGGCGATCAAGAGTGGGTCGACAGTAGTCTCGAAGTCCTGCGCAGCTTGGAACGCGTTGGCGTACAAATCGAGGTCCGCGGGCTTCGCCATTTGCAGCAGCTCGACTCGCCCTGCGTCATCGTCGGCAATCACATGAGTGCGCTCGAAACCGCCATCCTCCCCGGTCTCGTGCAGCCGCTTCAACGAGTCACTTTCGTCGTCAAATCAAGCTTGCTCGACTATCCTTTCTTCAAGCACGTGATGCGCTCGCGAGATCCCATCGCTGTCAGCCAAACTGACCCCCGCCGTGACCTCAAGTCCATGCTCGAAGGAGGTCTCAAGCGGCTCGAGCAAGGCATCTCGATCGTCATTTTTCCGCAAGGGCAGCGAACGACGACGTTCGACCCTACGGATTTCAACAAGATCGGTATCAAACTCGCCAAACGGGCCGGCGTCCCCATCATCCCCCTCGCCCTGCAAACCGACGCCTGGGGGATTGGCAGCATCATTTCTGACTTTGGCAAGATCGACCCTACCAAAAAGGTCTATTTTACGTTTGGCGAGCCAATCGAAGTGACGGGTCGCGGTACCGATCAGCACGAGGCAATTCTTCAGTTCATCGCCCAAAACTTAAAATCCTGGGGCAACTAACCAAGCGGTATTTCATCCGTCCTTAACCGCTGCCCTCTGCCTCAGAAAGCTGCTTGGCGAATCGACTAAACTTTTCGATTTGTTCGGGAATAGCCACGCTCCAAGGAAACCGTCAAAGGAAAGTCCTATGCGACTTGCCAATGCAAATGACTAATGCTTTGTCACCGTCTAATTTTCGGGTAGCGGTTGTCGATTTTTATGGCCCCGCTGATTTTACGGTCGAAGAAGCGAGGGACACAAAACAGATCCGGCGCTTCATGACCGGCAAGAAGTTTGCCGAAACGCGGCAGCAATACGAACTCGCATCTCCCGTTGCCGGCTAAAGCAGCACCGCGAGGTAAGTCAATTCTTTAAGTTGAGCTTCTAGTCGGACCGCCACGCGGTCCGGGCCGGAGGCAGGTGTGCCTCCGGCGACTCGTGCTTTGGCACAGCTAAGAATTGGGATTATGGAGGTGAGCCGCAACGCGCTAGCGTCGGGTCTAGGGGCATACCGCTACGCTCCGCAACCCGCGGCTAGCGCCGTGCGGCTCACACCTCATCCTAAAATTAAGCTGTGACAAAGCACTCGTCTGTCGCTTGATGCGATAGCTTGGTGAGTTGCTCAAGCAGCTTGGCGGCATCCCCGTGGTCGATCGTTTCCGCTGCCTTGGCGGCCGCTTCGAGTGGCGTCGTAAAACGCTTGGCGGCCAGCAGCCCTGCCGCAGCGTTGAGCAGAACGATGTCGCGAGCCGCCCCCGATTCTCCTGCCAGCACGCTACGAACGATCTTTGCGCTTTCCGAGGGGCCGTCGACTCGGATCGCATCAAGGGGGCTGCGCTCGATACCAAAATCTTCGGGCTGCCAGGTGATGCTCGTTTCCCCGGTCGGGCCGACTTGGGTGACGTCAGTTGTGTCGGCAAGCGTGACCTCGCCCAACCCGTCCTGGCCGCTGACGACCAACGAGTTTTCGGTTCCTAACTTACCGAGCGCCGAGGCGATGAGCGGTCGGAATTCAGGGCGGCCGACTCCCAAAAGTTGAAAACAGGCTCCGGCCGGATTGGCCAACGGGCCAAGCAAATTAAAGATCGTGCGAATGCCCAGTTTCTTGCGCACCGCCGCCACGTGCTTCATCGCCGGGTGCATCAGTGGGGCGAAGCAGAAGCAAATCCCCAACTCGTCGAGGCATCGCTCGACTTGTGGCACGCTGGCCCCGATGTTGACTCCCAGCTCGGCAAGCACGTCTGCCGAGCCGCTCTTGCTGGTGATACTGCGGTTGCCGTGCTTGGCCAAGGGAACGCCTGCGGCCGCGATGACCAACGCGGCGGTCGTGCTAATGTTGAACGTCGAGCTCCCCCCCCCGCCGGTGCCGCACGTATCGAGCAGCTTGGCGTGCTGGCTTCGGATAGGAGTCATGTTTTCTCGCATCGCCGCAGCGGCACCGGCCACTTCGGCCACGGTTTCTCCCTTGGCTGCCAGCGAGGCCAGGAGGAGGCCAATTTGCTCTTCGCTGCATTTGCCGGTCATAACTTGGCCAATAGCGTGCTGCATTTGCTCGCTCGACAAGTCTTGCCCCCCCGAGACGAGCCCCAGCAGACTATTGAACATTTCGCTCGTCGACATATTTTTCCCTCGGAATTGTGACAGGAATCGGTTAAGATTCTAACCCAGACCGCTGGCCGGTTGTAGGCAGGGCCCTAATTTTAGTGAACCCCAATTTCTAGGTTTGAAACAAAACTAGGCAGGAAGCCCTATGGCGAGAAAAATTCTCCTCGATGTCGATCCGGGCATCGCCGACGCGATGGCGCTCTGCCTAGCGTTGCACGATCCTAGGCTAGAAATTGTCGCCGTGACGGCCACGGGCGGCAACGTGTCGCCCGATCAGGCGACGCGAAACGTGCAGGCGATTATCGAGCAATTAGATCCCGTACGTTGGCCACGCATCGGCATGGCCGACCCGGACCAGCCTTTGCGAACCGATGGCCGCGAGCTGTGTGGGCCAGACGGTCTCTGTGGCGCCGAGTTTCGCATGGCCGAGCTGCGCCACCGGCATCCCTCAGTCAAAGTCATCTCGGAAGAGATCCGCAAGGCCCCCGAGGAAGTGACGATCATCGCCTGCGGCCCGCTCAGCAATCTTGCCGCCGCATTTCAGCGTGAACCCGATTTGGCAACGCAAGTCGGCCATTTGATTATTGTCGGCGGAACGCTCGCCGGTCCAGGGAACGTCACCGCAGCCGCCGAATTCAATATCTTCTGCGATGCCGAGGCAGCTCGCACCGTCTTTCGATCGCCCGTGACAAAAACGCTGCTGCCGCTCGATGTGAGCTCCCAGGTCGTAATGCACTACGGTTTGCTAGATCAGCTCCCGAACAAGTCGACCGCCACCGGCCGCATTCTGCAAGAGATTCTCCCCCGAGCCTTTCGGGCCTATCGCCAACGCCTTGGGCTCGAGGGCATTTGCGTTCCCGAGGTCGTGGCCGTCGTGGCTGCGCTCCATCCCGAACTGTTTACCGCCGAACGGCTGGCCTGCGATGTCGAAGTAGCGGGCGAGTTGACGCATGGCGCGACGGTGCTGGATCGTCGGCGGCTTTCCGAGGGGCAAGCGAACATGGACGTGGTGCTCGATCTGGATGCCGAAGGGGCGCTGGACAGTATTTTGCGAAGCCTTAGCGAATGACGAAATAACAGGCAGCACCGACGCCTACGCAAAACCTAGGAATTGCAATCCCGCGGCTTTCTAACCCGACGTCGCCCGCCGCAACAACCAATCGCCCAGTCGCGGCGAAAGTTGAGACAGAGCCATCAAAACGCGAACCTTGCTCGGCACAATCAACTCCAGTTTCCGACGTTCGCAGGCGGTGAGGATTTTTCCAGCAAGCCATTCGGGATCGAGACCGCGCAGCTTGGCCCCCGCACCAGGACGACTCGCTACGGCTGGAAGTCCGGCTGCCTGTTGCTCGTAGCGAGGCGCGCTGTCGTCGCGGCAAATCGGGCCGGGGCAAACCAGCAATACATGCAACCCGGCCGGGCCATGCTCCATCCGTAGTTGTTGTGAGTAGGCGGCCAGGGCATGTTTGCTGGCGGGGTAACCGCCCATCAGTCGCGGAGCGACCTTGCTAGCCAAGGAGCCAACATTCACGATACTCCCTCGCTGCTCAAGCAACATCTCTGCAAAGGCCCGCACCGTTCGCACCGTGGCGAGAAAATTAACGTCAAGCAAATCCTGAAAGTCCTCGGCGGTCGTATCGAGTACCGCTTGACGAGCCGAGCGCCCCGCACAATTGCAAAGTAGGTCGACTCGGCCAAATTGTTCCTTCACGGTTTGGGCCAACCGGTCGACATCTGCCTGCTGGGTGACATCGCCGACGATCGGTAGGATCTCGGCACCGCCAGCTCGGAGGATTTCAGCAGCCCGGGAGAGCGGCTCCTCGCGACGCGCATTGATGACCACTCGAGCACCCCGAGCAGCAAACATCTTGGCAATTGCCAATCCCAGCCCCGCAGAAGCCCCCGTCACGACGCAGACCCGGTTGTGCCAATAGTTCGACTTCATCACCGATTAGACCGATCCTGACGCTTAGACAAGTTCTGTGACCAGAAAGTAACTCAACAATTCCGGGCCCAATGGAAGCAAGAGAAGTATGGTTGAAGGTGGTGCGCTCGGCAAGGACACTTGAAAATAGCCGCGATCTGACAGATCGCCGGAGTCACCACCTTCCAAACAACGTATTCCCAATCTAACACGAAGGGGCAACAATACATGCCTTCAACTTTGTCAGCACCAGACCCAGTGGGCATCGACCCAGATTGTTCCGAGCAACTTATGGATGAGTACCAAACGCCGCCCGAGTATCTGCGTCCGTCGCGCACCAAAATAATCG
>JAADIN010000155.1 GCA_013151315.1 Planctomycetota bacterium
CGGCTTCCATCAAATGGCAGATTCCGGTGTAGTCGAGTACGACGTTTTGGCCGACGGGCTGACTGCGAAAATGTTCGTTCATCGTGGCCGCACCTTCGAGCAGTTGCACGATGTCGAGCCCCATGACTGCCGCCGGGAGCAGGCCGACCGCCGAGAGAATCGAGAACCGGCCGCCGACGCCCTCGGGAACCGGGTAGATTTCTTGGCATCCCAAGCCGGTTGCCAAATCAAAAAGTTTTCCCGACGTACCCGTGACCGGTACCACGAGGTCTGCGACCTTCGCAGAATTGCTGCCGCACGATTTTTGCAGTTGGCGTAGCAAAATCCGAAACGCTGAGGCCGTTTCTAGCGTTCCGCCACTCTTGCTAATCACGACGATGCCCCAGCCTCCTTTTTCCTGCCGGAGCAAGTCGAGGAGCCCTTGCATCGCGTCGTTGTCGACGTTGTTTCCTTCGAACGAAATCCGAGGGCGCTCGTTTCGATCGGAACGTGGCATCTCGTTGTGATACGGATGACAGCAGGCTTCCCTCAGTGCCCGAGCACCCATGTACGAACCGCCGATTCCTAGCACGACGACTCGATCGACGACTGCGGCCAATCGGTCGGCAGTCGCTAGAATCCGACCGACTTCGCTCTCAGGCCCCCGCTCGCGGTATTCGGCCAAAAGCCGCTCGGGCAGCTCATGAAAGCCGGCATCAAGGGGCTCTTTTTCTTTTGGAGGGCCCCCGCCAGAGGCCCAAAGCTGTGCGTCTTCGAGGACTTCTTTGCGGGCCGCTTCTAATTGCGGTGCGAAGCGGGTCAGCGCATCGGCAGCGAGGCCATGTTCGGGCAGCAGCACCCCGGCGGGGTCGTAAGTGATTTGATCGGTCGACATATCAGGCCTTCTTTTCATTGGCAAATGGGTGGAGAGCATTCTATCGCTCGTGGGTCGAATCGTCATGGGCCTTGCCAGCCCTTTGTTGAATCGAGACGATGGGAGATGCCGTGGACGAGGATGCCACGGCTCACTTGCCACTCAATCGAGGAATTGCTTTTTACGATGGATATGCATCAACTGACTCGCCAACTGCATGTGAAAAACGATTCGAAGATCGTGATGCTCGTCGCCGATGGGCTCGGTGGCCTGCCGCAGCAGCCTGGGGGGCTTACCGAATTGGAGACCGCCCGCACCCCGAATCTCGACGCGCTGGCCAAGCAAGGCGTTTGTGGGGGAAGCATTCCCGTCAAGCCGGGTATCAGTCCGGGCAGCGGGCCGGGGCACCTCGGGCTCTTTGGGTACGATCCGCTCGAGTACCTCATCGGCCGCGGGGCTCTCGAAGCGACCGGCATCGGTTTTGAGTTGCAAGAAGGTGACGTCGCAATTCGCTGCAATTTTTGTACGCTCGATGCCAACGGAAATATCGCCGACCGCCGTGCCGGTCGGATTCCGACCGAAGAAAGTACTCCGCTAGCGATCAAGCTACGCGAAGTTTCGATCCCTGGTGTGGAAATTTTTGTCGAGCCTGTGAAAGAACACCGTTTTGTGCTTGTGCTCCGTGGCGAGGGGCTTGGCGGCAATGTGGCCGATACCGACCCGCAGGCGACGGGCGTCCCGCCACTCGCTCCACGCGACCCATCCCGACAGCGAAAAAACTGCCGAAATCGCGGCCCAGTTTATCAAACAGGCACGCGTGCTATTGGCCGACCAGCCCAAAGCAAATTGCTGTACGCTGCGAGGGGTGTCGCCGAAGCCCAATCCGCCGAGTTACGAGGAAGTTTATGGCCTGCGGGCGGCCGCGATCGCGGTCTATCCGATGTACAAGGGGCTTGCGCAGTTGGTCGGCATGGACATTGTCGGCGAAGCACAAACGCTGGATGAGCAGATGACGGTGCTGGAAAAAAACTGGGATAAGTACGACTTTTTCTTCATTCATTTCAAGTACACCGACAGCACGGGCGAAGATGGCGACTTTGACGCAAAAGTAAAACGGACTGAAGAAGTCGATGCCTGCGTGCCGCGAATCATGGCGCTAGGTCCCGATGTCTTCATTTGCACGGGCGACCACAGCACCCCGGCGATGCTCGCAAATCACAGTTGGCATCCGGTGCCGACGCTGCTCGTTGCCAAACATTGCCGACCGGATGGCTGCGAAAGTTTTGGGGAGCAACAGTGCCTGCTAGGCGGACTCGGGCAATTTGAGGCGAAGTATCTGATGCCGCTGGCGTTGGCGAATGCAGGGCGCATGGGAAAGTTCGGGGCATAAACAATAGCCGGACCGCCACGCGGTCCAGGCGAACCCGGAGGCAGGTGTGCCTCCGGCTACAATCAGGTGATCCTCTGTTTACTGCTACTGCGTCTCGACAAGAAACCCATGGTAAAGCCCCATGTAGGTCGTGGCGTTTACAAAACACGACTCGGAGAGGCGTGCGACTCTGCTAGCACGTTTGTGTGGTTGATCTTGCCCGATGCCAGCGTGCTTGCTACGGTTCGGGCCTCTTTCGCTCCTTTTTCCTTTGCGGATCGTTTCAGTGTTCCGAATTACGGCACCTCTTGGACTCGTTCTACTCACGTTAATTAGCGGGTGTGGTCGGTTGGTCTACAAACCCAACAAGCAGCCCGTCGCTGCTGCGCAGCAACAAATGCAGTTGATTGCCCAGCAGAGCCAAGAGTATCAAACGCGCGCAACTTCGCTCGACCAAGACAATCAAGAACTCGAGTCGCTGCTGGCCCAATCGCGTCAGAAATTTCAATTGCTATCCGACGAAATCTCGGCCACGCGAGGCCAATTGAAGGACACGACCGACCAACTTCTCGCGATGCGCAGCACCAACACCGAGCTGCGTAGCAAAACCACCTCGCTGCTCGCCTCGGCTCAACAACGGGCGGGGACCGAGATTCGAGCCAACAACAGCTTGCTGAAAAACCTGACGCTCCCCGATATTCCTGGTGTCACTGTGCGACAGGACGGCGATGTCGTGCGAGTCGAGATCGTTGGCGATCAGCTCTTCATGCCGGGCAGCCCCTATTTGAAGGACGGCGGCGAACAGTTGATTCGAAGCGTTGCGACCGAGCTTCGGCGAAATTTCCCCGACCAGATTATCGGCATCGAAGGACACACCGACAACGGGCCAACCCACTCGCAGCAGTTCCCCAGCAACCATCATCTCTCCTCCGCGCAAGCCATCGCGGCCTACAACCTGTTGGCCCAACAAAAAATCATCTCGGCTCAGCAACTTTTTGTGGTCGGCCATGGAGCCAATCATCCGGTGGTTTCTAACGCCACCGATTCGGGTAAGGCCCGCAACCGGCGACTCGAGCTGGTTGTCTATCCCGAGCGCGTCGCAAGCCGCTGAAAGCGGAATTCCCGAATTCTCTGCGCGTGCCGGCCCATTCTACGTTAGAATGTCTGCAATGATCGCAATTATCGACTACCAAATGGGCAACTTGCGTAGCGTTCAAAAAGGATTTGAGCGAGTAGGGCATGCTGCCACGATTACCAGCGACCCTGCCGAGATCGCCGCAGCCGACAAAGTCATCCTCCCTGGCGTAGGTGCCTTTGCCGATGCCATCGCCGAACTGAAACGCCGCGACTTGGTCGCGCCGATTCGCGAGTCGATCGACGCGGGAAAACCTTTTCTAGGAATTTGCCTCGGCCTGCAATTGCTGTTCGACCGTAGTCTCGAAGATGGCGAACACGAAGGGCTGGGAATCCTTCCCGGCGAAGTGCGGCGGTTCGACCTTCCTCGCGAGTACAAAGTGCCTCACATGGGGTGGAATCGGGTCGCATTCGATCGCCGCCCACCGATCCTTGCCGGCTTGGAGGACGAGCCGTATTTTTACTTTGTCCATTCTTATCATGTGGTGCCGACCGACAACGCAGTGGTCGCGGGCGAGGCTTCCTATCCCGACCCTTTTTGTGCGATGGTTTGGCGCGACCATCTCTTCGCGACGCAGTTTCATCCCGAAAAAAGTCAAGCCAATGGGCTACGGGTGCTGAAAAATTTTGCCGAGCTAGGCGAGCGGTGAGCGTAAGCTCGCCGATAAGCGAGGGACTATCTAAAAACGGGGGGCTGTCCACAACGGGGGACTTACGTCACCCCGCTCCCAGGCCTGCTTGAAAAAACGCTCGTTCTATGCGATATTCTGGAGGAGTTCCCTTTCCCCCCGGTGGCGTAGTATGCAGATTTGGCCGGCAATCGATCTTTTGAGTGGCAAGTGTGTCCGACTCGAGCAGGGCGACTATGCCCGCGAAACGGTCTTTTCAGACGATCCGGTCGCCGTGGCTTTGCAGTTTCAATCCCAAGGGGCCAAGCATCTGCATTTGGTCGATCTTGACGGAGCACGTGACGGCAAGCCGACCAATTTTGAGGTCGTACGAGCGATTGTCGAAGCGGTCGACATGGAGTGTGAATTGGGTGGCGGAGTTCGTAGCCAGGAGACGATCGAAACGCTCCTAGACACGGGTTTGAATCGGCTTGTGCTTGGCACGTCGGCTCTGAAAAACGCCGACTGGTTTCGCGAGATGTGTCGCCAGTTTCCTGGGCAATTGGTCCTAGGAATTGATGCCCGCAATGGACTAGTTGCCACCGATGGCTGGCTCGAAACGAGCGACACGCCGGCAACAACGCTTGCCGATCAGTTTCGCGAGGTGCCGCTCGCGGCTATCGTCTACACCGACATTGCCACCGACGGGATGTTGGCAGGGCCCAATGTGGCCGCCATGGCGGAAATGCAAAAACATGTCGACACGCCGGTCGTCGCCTCCGGCGGAGTGACCAGCGCCAGTGACGTACAGCAGTTGGCAGAAGCGGGCCTCGCCGCGGCGATCATCGGTCGAGCCCTTTATGCGGAGAAACTTACTTTGCCCGAAGCACTCGTTGCAGCACGAACCCAAGCGAACAAGGAAGGAATTAGGAGTTCGTCGTTAGGAAAAAAACTTCCCAACGACTAACGACTCACACCTAACACCTAACAACTTATCCTCCAAGGAGTCGGCATGGCTAGGAACGTCGCGGATATTCGGAATCTTGTGGTTTGCGGACATGGGAGTGCGGGCAAGACCAGCCTGGTGGATCAGCTTCTCGTCAAAAGCGGTGCCGTTAGTGCGAAGCCGAGCGTCGACGCCGGCACCAGTATTTGCGACTTCGACGAGGAAGAAAAACACCATAAGCATTCCGTCGAATCGACGGTGGTGAATTTCGATCACGCCGGCAAACATTTTAATGTCATCGACACGCCCGGCTATCCCGACCTCGTGGGCCAGATGATCGGATCGTTGCGAGCGGTCGAGACGGCACTCATTGCGGTCGATGCGCATGCGGGAATCAAGGTCAACACGCGTCGTGCCTGGAACGAAGCGGGCAAGGCGGGCTGCGGGCGGATTTTGGTTCTTACGAAACTCGATACCGACAACATCGATTTCCCCGGGTTGATCGATTCGCTCAAAGAAGTGTTTGGCGATAGTTGTGCGCTGCTGAATGTGCCGGTTGGCATTAGCGATTCGCTGACGGGCGTAGCCAGTACGTTAGATTTGGCCGGTTCTGCCGAGGGCGCGGTCATCGATCCCAAGGAGATCAACGAGGCGCTCGTCGAGTCGATCATCGAAGTCGACGAAGGAGTGATGGAGCGTTACTTCGAGGGTGAAATGCCTTCAGCCGCGAAGCTTGGCCAACTGATGTCGCAGGCGATCGCGGCGGGGACCCTGACGCCCATCGTTTGCGTGTCGACCAAGAAGGATATTGGCGTCAGCGAGCTGATGGATATTCTGGTCGATGCCGCCTTGGCACCAACGGCAGTGACTCGTGTGGGCAGCAAGGATGGCGACACCGTTACTTTGAAGCCCGACGCCAGCGTTCCTTTGACGGCTCAAGTTTTCAAGACGCGGATCGATCCGTTCGTTCAGCGGCTCAGTTTTATTCGAATTTACTCCGGCACGTTGAAGAAGGATTCTACGGTCGACTGCTCGGGGGCACGCAAGGGTATCAAAATTGGCCCGTTGCTGTCGGTGCAGGCCAACGAAACGTCGCCAGTGGACGACGCTGGCCCGGGCGAGATCGTGGCGGTCGCCAAATGCGAGGATCTGCATACAGGCACTTCGCTCGGGGAAGTGGAAATGCCGCCGATCGCATTTCCGACGCCAATGGTCGGCTTGGCGACCGCGCCAAAGAGCCGTGGCGACGAATCGAAACTTTCGGGCGCGTTGCACAAAATTACCGAAGAAGATTCGACCATCCACTTGGATCACGATCCCGAGACCAAGGAGATGGTGCTTACCGGGATGAGCGAGTTGCACCTGATGCTGATCCAGGAACGGTTAAAACGTCGCGACAAAGTGGAGGTTGAAACCAAGCAGCCCAAGGTGCCTTATCGCGAGACGGTGCTAGCCAACGCCGAGGGGAGCTATCGACACAAAAAACAATCGGGCGGGGCGGGGCAGTTTGCCGAGGTGCATATTCGTATTTATCCGCTACCCGAAGGCGTGGAGATCGAGGAATATGCGGTCAAGGCTCGCTTCCCGCACTTGAAAAAGAAACACTATCACGAAAAGAACCATTTTCTTTGGATCGATTCGATAGTCGGCGCTTCGATTCCCGGCAATTTTATGCCGGCGGTCGAAAAGGGTTTCTTGGAACGACTACGTCAGGGCGTGGTCGCCGGTTACCCGATCCAAAATGTTTGTGTCGAAGTCCACTTTGGCAAAGACCACCCGGTCGACAGCAACGAAACTGCATTCAAAATGGCCGCCAGCAAAGCGTTTGCCCATGTGTTCAAGCAGTCAAAGCCGGCGCTGCTCGAGCCGGTGGTGAACATGCACATCACCGTACCAGCCGACCACGTGGGCGACGTTTCGAGCGACCTTTCGGGCCGTCGTGGCCAGATGGTCGGCATGGAGTCGGCAGGCGGCGGACTGACGACCATCGAAGCGAAAGCGCCGCTGGCCGAGGTTTCGACGTATGCCCGCACGCTTTCTTCGATGACGGGCGGCCAAGGCAGCTACTCGATGGAGTTTTCACACTACGACGCCGTGCCGGGCAACGTGCAGCAAGAGATTATCTCGAAGGCGAAGATGAAGGACGACGAGGATTGACTAGAACTTCGCCACACAAGATTAGCCGGTGAAGTCGAGTAGTTTTCAGTAGGGTGTTAAAGACGTATTTTCCCAGGAATACTCGAATTCAGGAGTTTTTTTCGAGGCCCGCCTCAGCGAAAGCTATGTTTGTGCAAGGTTGCCTCCGATGACACCGCCTGGGTTCTGCATTTTCGTTGCGAAAGGTCTCGTTATGTCTACTTCACCGTCTTGCCCTGCTTCCCAGTCTTGGAAATCGCTTTTTGCAGATTGGCCGGCCGACTTGCCGCGACGGGGGGTGATTCTCTCGACCCTCAACGAGATCATGCCGTTCACCAATTTTTGGTTGCGGGATGAGATGGTGATGCTCGAGCGAAAGAATCCCGACACTTCGGGATCCCGATACATTCTGATGAGCTATGCAGGTATCGATTCAGTGCGATTTATCGATCCGTTGTCGGATCAGGTGATTGTCTCGGCCGGTTTTTCGACCGGTGTGGTGAAGCGAGTAAAACAGCCTGCCGGCAAATCGCAGGTGGCGAGGGCTTCCTCGACGACTTGAGGTTTGCCTCTGCCTCGGGTTTAAGGTAATTTTTTCCGGCTTGCCATTCTTCATCGACTTCGGCGAGCACGGCGCTGACGAGTCTCAGGAAAGATGCTTCGTTGGGAAAAGGGTCGCGACACGTGTGCGTCGCTTGATCTCTTTGTTGAGTCGTTCAATGTGCCAATCATAACACCTCCTAAGAAAGCACTTTCACGAGACTAGCATTGCTTGCTGTTCCAGTTATCGAATTTTTTTTCGGCGTAATCAGTTCCGTTGGGTAGGGTTGTGACCAGCCGCGTTGCGAGTTGCGAAGTCGACGTAGGCGGCCCAGTCCATCAGCGTCGGCATAGATTGCCCAGCGACCTCCTGCCTCCGTGACTTTGCACGAGGTCACCCACAGCCGACGCGTTGCCAACAGTGCAACGTTGCGAGGGGCTTTCATAGAAGTTCTCCTGGCCGGCTCGAACAAGAAGTTTGCGAAAATTGGGTCCCTCGACTCTAATGGCCGCCATATCCGCTTGTGTGCAAACCAAGGAGATACAAAATGCGTTTTGAAGATTTCGAAATTGGCCGCCGCAAGTTTCTGGAAGTTGCCGGCAAGTCGGCCCTAGCCACTGGTGCAGCCGTATGCGTGCCCCCGCTGCATGCCCTCGCCCAACCCTCGGTCGGGGCCACTCGTCCTGAGTCGATGGTCAAGCAGCTTTTCGAGACGCTTTCCCCAAAGCAGCGCGAGACGATTTGTTTCTCCTGGGATTTCCAAGACGCTGAGCGCGGCCTGCTACGCACGCGCGTTTCTAACAATTGGGACATTACCGAAAAAACTATCAACAGCGGATTTTACACCCAAGATCAGCAGGCGATGATTCGCGCAATCTTCGAAGGCCTCTTCCAGCCCGAATGGCATGAGAAAATCGACAAGCAGCTTTTCGACGATTCGGGCGGCTATGGGGAATCGAATAGCATCGCGATTTTCGGCGAACCGGGCAGCGACCAATTTGAGTTGGTCATGACGGGTCGTCACATGACGATCCGCTGCGATGGCAACTCGGCCGAGCACGTGGCATTCGGCGGCCCGATTTTCTACGGCCACGCGGGCGAAGGCTTTGATGAAGAGCCCGACCACCCGGGCAACGTTTTTTGGGGCCAAGGCCTCGAAGCCAACAAGTTGTACCAAGCGCTGGACGGGAAACAGCAAAAGTTGGCCCTGGTGAAGCAAGGTTTGCCGCATGAATCGCACGTGGCTTTCCAGGGAGCCGAAGGGTCGTTTCAGGGAATTCCGATCACCGAGCTCTCAGCCGACCAACGAGCGCGCGTCCAAGAGGTTCTCGGTAAACTCGTCGAACCGTATCGCCAGAATGATCGCGACGAAGTAATCTCTTGCCTCCAGGCCCAAGGCGGCCTGGATGCCTGCCATCTGGCGTTCTATCAAGAAGACGACCTTGGCGAAGACGGCGTCTGGGACAACTGGCGGCTCGAGGGCCCGTCGTTCGTGTGGCACTATCGCGGAGCGCCGCATGTGCATGTTTGGGTCAACGTGGCGTCCGATGCTTCGGTAAAGCTAAACACCTGAGAGTCTTTTACTCGCGGTCGATCACTTCCATCAACTGGTTACTGAGCTCGTCTAACTGTGGCTGGTCGGTTATTTTTTTCCCCTCGCGGTCGGTCAAGTAAAACACGTCGACGACTTGGTCTAGCGAGGTCGCGATCTTGGCGTGGCGGATGATGGTCTCGAGGTCGTGGAGTTTTCGTGCTAACAGATAGAGCAGGCCTTTTCGGTCGAACGTAAAGACTTCGATGATCGTAAAGTTGGCAGACAGCCGGTTGTCGATGCGCACCTCGTTGGGCAAGGCAGAAAGCTGAATTTTTGCTTCGGCGGCTTCTTCTCCCCAGACATTTCGAAACTGGGGCGGCTCGTCCGTGGCGATCGAGTCCACCAGCAAGCGGCACAACGCTTCCTGGCGTTCGGCAGGCGTACTCTCTCGGTCAAGCAAATCGGCGACCTGATAGCGAAGCATCAACAGGTTGTCGTCCAGCACATCGGTCGACGCGGCGAGGATTTGCATCCCTTGGCTCGACAGGGCCCCTGCCATGCCAGAAAAAACCCCCCGACCGACGCCCTGGTCGACTCCCGCGGTGAATTGCAGGGTCTTTGTCTCGGGTTGTGCTGTACAGGTGACATGGGCAGCCGATTCTTCCAGATTGTGAAAACGGCGCAGCAAACCGAGCACGTCTTCGACGTCGCTCGCAGCCAAATACGCCGCCGACAAGACTGCGAGCTGTTTTTTGAACCAGTCGTCGGCGCGCTCCTCGGGAGTCAAGTGCTGCAAAATTTCGTGGCGGTGCGTTTCGAGTTTCGAATCGTAAGTCGAGGAGCCCCCTTTTTGCAGCAGTTTGGAAGAGCGTGCAAACACATCGGCAAGCACGTCGATCTTCCAGTCGTTCAACACCCCCGGGCCGACCGCGTCGAGATCGGCGCAGCTCAGGACAAACAGCATTCGCAGTCGATCGGTGCTTCCGACGTCGTTCGCAAAATTGCTCAGTAGTTTTACATCGCTCGTATCGCGTCGGAATGCCAAATGCGACATGGTTAGATGTTGGTGGACCAGGAAAACGACGTCGTCGGCCGTCTGCGAGTCGAGCCCCAGCATGGCTGTGGTTTTTTCCGCAATTCGCTTGCCGACTTCGCTGTGGTCTTCCTCGTAGCCTTTGCCCAAGTCGTGGAGCAACAGGGCAAGGTGCAGAATTCGCTTGTCCTCGATGTCGCGGTATGCTTGGCCCAAGGCATCGGGCCGATCGGCAAAATCGGCCCCCTTGCGGACGGCTCGCAGGCTGTGTTCGTCGACCGTGTATTTGTGGTACTGATTGAATTGCAGCAGGAATCGCACATGCCGGAACGCAGGGATGATTTTTTCGAGATATCCGAGCTCGTGCAAGAGACGAACGATTTCGCCAACTTCTGCCGGCTTGGCCAGGAGGTCGTAAAATTGCGCCGCAACTTCCGAGGAGACCTGCTCGGGAAACTCCGGTGCGGCGAGCAGCAGAGCCGAAAACGTGCGATGATCGAGATGCTTTCCTTCGCGGGCAGACAGTTCCACGAGCCGAAGGACTTCTCGAATATCCTTCTTGAGCTTGGTCATGCCTTGGGGAGTCGCGCTCAAGTGACTTAGCCCGACGCGATAGTCGCCCGTAATATTTTTCCCTAGGACCGGATCAAGAACTCGAGCAACACGCGACGCGACGTGGAAACTCGCATGGCGTCGCCGCACCATTTGCCATAGATGATTGGTGTATCGGAAGTAATCCCGCATGAAATGTTCGACGGGCAGGAGTCCCGCCCGTTGGCTGAGTCCCATCCAGTCAGCAATTCGCAGTTGCTCGGCCCGATCGAGCATGTCGCGCGAGGAGCCCGAGAAAAAGTGCATCTCGTTTCGCAGCCGCAGCAGAAACAGCCGGGCCGACAGCCAGCGACGATGATCCAATTTGGAAATTGCCCCCATCAGACGTAACCGATCGGGATCCGACTCGCCATGCTCGACAAATCCTAACCACCCGAGCAAGTTCATGTCACGCAAGCCTCCCCGTGATCGCTTGACATGCGGTTCGAGCAGGTAGAGGGTCTGGCCATACTGATCGCGTTCGATCGTGCGCGCGTCGAGAAAGTTGCGACAAAGCGATTTGGCGTTTCGCCGAATCATTTTTTCAAAATTCGAGCGGAAAGTTTCAAGCAGCGCTTGATTGCCGATGACCATGCGTGCGTCAATCAGCGAAGTGCAGATGATGACGTCCTCGCGAGCGAGCTGGACGGCCTCGCTGGCGGTGCGAACGCTATGTCCCAGTTGCAATCCGACATCAAAAAT